>JAAWDB010000120.1 GCA_022793555.1 Bacilli bacterium | reverse complement strand
GTATTCCAAGATTAGATTATTATCAAAAAGTTGTAAATGTTTTTAATACTTTTGATTTTGATCATCTAACAGATGAAGAAAAGAAAGACTTATTACAAGATATTAAAAATGGTGAGTTTATATCTAATGAAACTCAAGCTAATTTGAATATAACGGATAAAGAATTAAAAAATATTCAAAATGATCTTTTAACTAAATTAGAAGATATATCTGATAATAACGAAGAAGTAAAAAAATCTGTAATAACAAAATATTTGAATGCGATAAAAAATGCTGATGAGTCTTATTTTGAGTTATTACAAAGCGTTTTAACTATTGAAAAAATTCGCGAAAATGAACAAAATGTTGCTTGCCTTTCTGATGAAGAAATTAGTAGTTTAATAAATGAAATTAAAGAAAAAGGTATAGAAATTACATTGTCTAAGATTTTAGAATTACCAGAAGTAGTAGCTTTTGTTAATCCATTACTAGAAAAGATTGAACAAGCAAAGACTCTAGAAGAAATAAATCAAGTAGAAGAAGAATTAATCAATTTTGCTAACAGTAAACAAATGCTAGGTTTAACGGATTTTAATAAAAACTTATTGGTAAATAAACTACAATCACTTATTTCTGAACAGAAAAAGGTAATTGGATTTAAAGAAAAAACGGATGAATTTCTTTCTGAATGGAGAGAACATATCAAAGATACAGAGACAAAAGACTTAATGTCTCTATATGATGAATTTGATCGTTTTACTAAAAAAGACATTGGCTTAAAAGATATTGATGATGAAGAATTAAATATCCTAAAAGATATATTAAAAGACTATGTTTTAGATGAATTAGCATTAAGAATTTATAATGATTTAGGTGGACCAGAAGAAGAAAACTTAGACATTATAAAAGATAAAGTTGCAAAAATGACGAAAGAAGATTTTGAAAAGTATAATATTTCTGAAGATTTAAAAGACGAGATTGTTAAACGTTTAAATGATCGAATCGAAAAAACCAAAACAGCTCGTCAAGAAATCGATCAAGAAGTTGCTGAAATTTTAGAAATCGGTACTAAAGTAACACTAACTAAAGATGTTCCTGTATATGAAAACGAGAAGTGTTATGATGAAGATCAACAGTTAAATGAGAATTTAATTAAAGCTAATACCAAAGGTAAAATAACGGGATATGTAGTAAAAAAAGATGATTCTATAATTGTATTAAACTCAAAAGAAGACTTAAAAAATCACTTTAAACAGGGTTATAATATTATAGGATATGAATATAATTATAAACGCTTATTTAAAAACAATTATACCTATGTAGAATTAGACGATGTAATGCCTATAAAGCAAAAAGATCAGAAAAAATGGAGTATAAAAAAGATTTTAATGACCATTACTCTAGCTATGGCGACCATGTTAGCAGCAACGGGCGTATTTAAAGGATATCAAAAAAATAAAGACAGAAATGCTTCTCCAAGAGTTGCAATCGAAAATGAAACGCCGGAATTGAATAATTGTATTAATGTTGATGGCGAAATGGTTGAATTAGATGAAGAAGTTATTGATACATTAAATAAAATGCCAAGTACAGAATCTAATTGGCGAATTACAGAAGATGCTCGTATTTTTGCAAATGCTGATGAAGTAGGAAAAACAAAAGGACAAACATCATATTTTAATACACATAAAGAATATGATTTAGATAGAACTTTTGGAGGATATGTATTAAAAGATCAAGATGGAAATACATTGATATGCATGGATCGAAACGAAGCATTTCATTTAATAGCTGATGATAACTATGAGTACATAGGAATAAGAGGACTAAATAAATATTCCAAAAATGATCAAGATTATGAAGGAATTTTTACAGATGATAGTATCTTTAATGAAGATTCGTTATTAAATGAATTACAAGAAAAAGGGGTATCAAGACGCTTAACAAAATAAGCGTTTTTTGCTTTTTAGGGTTGACAAAAATGTCAATTAATAATAGGATATATAACGCTAAAAAGGAGCGACTATAATGAAAGATGTAGCAAAAAAATTTATTGAGACTTATATTAATATTTATCAAATTAATATTAGAGATGTAAACGATCAAGAAAGATTACTAAAAGATTTAAGCGAATTAGAACTAGATGATTGTCTATTATTTATGAAGAAACATGAAATCCAAGAAAAAAGATTTGTTTATTTTCATAAAGCCATAATGGAAGAATATCAACGGTGTTTAAAACGTTTAAAAAGAGAATTACTTGATAATAAAAGAAAAGAAATTAATGAATTGATAGATCATGCAAAGTGGGAACGAAATTATGGAAAATTGGATTATTGGTATCAAAAAATAATGAAAACGAAAAAGGAAGAAAAAAAAGTTTTAACCAAAAAACAATTGGAAGATATTCGTAAATTAGAAACCAAAAAAAGAGTAATGGACTACACTCTACCTCAAAAAGTAGAAATGGTAGAAAAGCATAAAGATGTATCTCAAATGGGTTTGAATGACAAGATATTTAAAGCAAAGCCAAAATTTTCAAAACGAAATTCTTGGGTGAGAAGAAACTTAATAAAATGTGCAACAGTTTTGACAACCATGTTAGCAATACCTAGTTTACTAGGCTATGCTAAGAAAAATAATGATTATGAAAAAAAGACTCATATTAATCAAATGAACTTTTTAGATAATAATTTAATAAAT
>JAAWDB010000119.1 GCA_022793555.1 Bacilli bacterium | reverse complement strand
GATGGTTATAAAAATATCAGCAAAGAAACCGATAAATTGATTCAACAATTTAACAAAAAGACGGATCAGATTATAAAAGAAAAAGTAGCCCTTGATAATTTAAAAGCTAAATATAACCAATTGATGAGTTTTAGTAAGGCTCCATCAGCGTTAATAGCGATGGAAACCCAATCAAAAAAATTACAGTCAGATTTGAATGACTTAATTATAAGGAAGGAAAAACTTCAAAATAGTGGTATTGGCAACAACGACAAGGCAATATTTGAACTTGATAAACAAATATCAAACGTTGAAAACAAATTAGGTAATTTAGATGAACAAATGAAAACTATTAAGTTAAATCCTGAAGCTTCAGCAGAGGTACAAAATTTAAAAGTTAAAATTGAGATAGCTACTGAAAGGATTCGACAATTAAAAAAGGAAGCTAATGCTACTGCTTCTCAAATTACATCAAATGATAGTGAATCATCTAGTGACCAGCAAAAAAATAATGGAATAGAAGTTTTTAAAAATATTGCTAATTTTTTAGTAGGGTCTAATGGTTTGGATAAAGGAATTAGTCAAGTAACTTCGAAAATAGATTCTTTGAAAAAGCGTATTACTCGATTAGCTTCTACAGTTATGATATTTCGATTATTGAGAAGTGCATTAACAACTCTTTCTAATGGTTTCATGTCATTATTAAGTTCCAATAATCAATTTTCTGGATCCTTAAATCAGATTAAAGTTAATTTGATGACAGCATTTACCCCAATATATAATTATGTGCTTCCAGCAATTAATACTTTGATGAATGCACTTTCTAAAATAACAGGTACGATTGCAACTTTTGTTTCTGGAATTTTTGGCCAAACGGCATCACAAGCTAAGCAAAATGCAAAGTCGCTTTATAATCAAGCAAAAGCTCAAAATGCAGTAAATGAAGCTCAAGAAAGTTTAGCAAGTTTCGATAAACTGGAAGTAAATAATGATGAAAGTAGTAATGGTTCTAAGTCTGAAGGATTAAATTTTGATTCAGGAAATATGCAAATTAATGAAAATTTATTAAATTTTATGAATGAAATAAAATCATTAATTGGTGATGGAAAATGGTTTGATGTTGGCTCAAAATTAGCTGAGAGTTTAAATAATGTTTTGTCTCAAATAGATGTAAAAGGATTTTTTGATAAAGGAACTAAAATTGCTATTTGCTTAATTCAAGGCTTTAATGGATTTATAAATACTTTTGATTTTAAATTGCTAGCAGAAAAGATAAACGATTTTATTTTGGGATTAGGCAATTTAATTTTAACTAGTTTAGTTATGATTGACTGGACTGGAATTGGCACTGCTATTGGCGATTTTATCCTAGGTATTGATTGGTGGGGAATTTTAGTTAATATTCTCTCTATAGTTTCAGCACTTATTGATGTTTGTTTTGAATTAATCGTGGGATTATTATTTTCTATTGGAAAACATTTGTTAGAATGGATTCCTACTATATGGGATTTGCTTAAGACAATTCCTGATTGGATAAATGATAATGTATTGAAACCACTTTGGAATTTAATCAAACACATTGGAGAAACAATATTAGATGCTATTTCTTTATTGTTGGAAAGTATAAAAAATGGAGTTAAATTGTGTTGGGATGGTGTTGTTTCAATTTTGAGTGTAGTTGCTAGTTGGTTTTGGGAACACGTAATAAAGCCGGTTGGTGATTTTATTGTAAATATGTGGAAAGGATTAATCGATGGAGCTGTTAAAGCTTGGGAAGGTGTAAAAGAAGTCTTTGGAAGTGTAGCCACTTTTTTTGGAAAAGTTTTTGGTGATGCTTGGAAAAAAGTAAAAGATGTATTCAGTACAGGTGGAAAAGTTTTTGATGGAATCAAAGATGGGATTATTAGTGCATTTAAAGCGGTTGTAAATGCTTTAATTAAAGGAATAAATACTATTGTTGCAACACCGTTTAAAGGATTAAATAATATTTTACAAAAAATACATGATATTAGTTTTTTAGGAATAAGTCCATTCACTTGGTTGAATTGGAGAGCACCTATTCCAGAGATACCTTTTTTAGCTCAAGGTGCAGTAATCCCACCTAACAAAAAATTTGCAGCAGTTCTTGGTGATCAGAAAAATGGAAATAACTTAGAAGGACCAGAATCGTTATTTCGAAAAATAGTACGTGAAGAAACTGGAGATAAAGATGTTGTCATGAATGCTACTTTCATTGTTCAAGCTGATACAGGAGAAGAATTTGGAAGAGCGACTTTAAAAGGACTTCATTTATTACAGAATATAGACGGAAAGACTTATGTTTTAAACTAGAAAGGGTATCTTGATGGAACAAATAGAATTTAAGAGTGTTGATGGGAAGCTTTCTTTTAAGCTTCCGTGGGAATGGATTGAAAAAGATGGTATCAAACCAAAAACTAATGATTTAGAGGCTACAGCAAAAAGAGGAAAATTAAATGGGCGATTATATCGAAAGAGACAAGCACAGATTCCAGATCATTCATTAAAATTTGTGCAATCTTTGTATAGATATCAAATAAAACCATTATTAAACATAATAAAACAAGAACAAATAAAAGTGTTTTATTTTGACGATTGGGCAGATAAATTTGTTGAGACAGATTTTTATGTTCCTAAGCCCGATTTAGTAAGAAGAGAGATACCAGAGGATAACAATACAGATAATATTTTGTATGCTCCCTTTGAAATGGAATTCGTTAGTTATGGTGATGTGTCATGATAGTAAGTAATATAAGTGATAATCATATTACTGGATTGAAATTCGTTGATAGAATAGGATCAAGTGGAAATATTATAGGCTCTTTTGAAAAAAATACAGGAGAATTAAAAATTCTTAACCTGAATCATATATATGATGGTTTAAAAGGAAAATATATAGATATTAAAGATTTTGGAGAATGGTACGTTGAAGATTTAATTACAGACGAGGAATTTACAGAATCAACATTATCTTTATTCGATATCACGCATAAATTTGATAGTGATTATGAAGATGTTTTTTTATTTCCAGCCAAAATGGGTGATTGGGCTGTTTGGATCGGAAATAAAGTAGGCGTTCCTCTCAAAGGAACTTTTTTGAATTATGATTTAGAGCTCAAGGAAAGGCCTTATCTAGGAGATAAACCAAAGTATAGAGATGCAGTAAAAATAATTGCAAAATATGCTAGTGGATATGCTCAAAAGAACTATGATAATACTTATTCGATAAAGTGGTTTTCTGATAAATTGTATGAGATAGAAGATTGGGAAAAGTTTCTGCATGGAAATACGACATCAGCTATAAATGTTGTTGTGTTAAGCACTGGAGATACCGAAGATAATGTAAAATGGCCTGAAAAAAATCCAGAAGAACCACATGAATTACGTATAGAAGATGATTGGATTAATATTGACAGATATTCAATCAATGAAAACATTTATAATCAAGTAAACGGATTTTCATACACATTAATTTCAAAATTGGATGTTCCTTATGGGATTCTTGATTTACGAGCAGGAGAAAAAATTAAAACTCAAGACATTGAACATCAAGATATAGAAACAAATATTTCAAAACACACATTAGAATGGCAAGGAGGAACATTTGAGGATCCAAATGCTTGGATATCTTCTATAGAAATGGAAGAGTTGAAAGAAACTTCTACAAAGTTGGATTATGCTAATTCATTCGAAAACAGATTTCTAAAAGTGGAACGAAAAGCAGATAAAAATGCTGGTATGATTGAAGATTTAGTTTCTTCTACAAAAACAACTCAGAAAGAACTTGAAACGCTAAACCCAATCAAGTCTGTTAATGGAAATCCAGTTTTTCTGGAGAATTCAGCTGGAAAAGATATACCTAAGCTAATTATAAAGGGAAATAGCAAGCAAGAACACGAGCCTAGTCCTAGCAATCCTTGCGAGATAAAAAATGTCGGTATTCTAGGAAATTTGATTGTAAAAACTTATCAGAATAATGAGGAATTTGAAACAATAATTGATTTGAATCAGTATGATGAAGAGGGACACGTTATTGGACATCATGAATTAGCCAGAATAGATGATGTTTATGATGAATTAGAAGTTGCTAGTGGTCATTTAATACAAAGAATAGGAAAAATTGTTTTAGATAATAATTCTGAAGTAACAACTATAACCAATACTATAAGTGGTAAGAATAGATACGTTGTTAGTGGTCCAAGCGATATGCTAACAAATGATGATGTTTCAAAAAGTGGATTTCTTTTGAGTGATAAATTATACGAAACAAATAATAATGAATCTTATAATGAAACTTGCTTACAAGATCATATCTTAGTTCGAGTTGGTAGTAATAAGGAATTTGTAATTTATACAAAAGAAACTGAAAGTTTAAATAGTATTAGTGCTTTTAAAACTTGGCTAAGTAATAATCCGATTACGATTTACTATAAATTATCTGAGCCAAAAGAGCTTACAATAAAGGCTACTAAAATAAAAACCTTTGAAGATGATTGTTATTTAAAAATTGATGATGAACTCATCGATTTTTTTGATTGTGATTATTATACAAAATCAAAAATAACCGAATACTTTGAAACACAAAAAGATTCAGAAGCTAAAATGCAAATTTTAAATGATTCTATTACTCAAAGTGTAAGTGAAGTTAATACAACAATCAAAAATAATGAGTTAGCAGTAAATGACAAATTAAATAATTATGCAACAAATGAGTCTGTTACTCAACAAATCAGTTCAGTAGAAAATAAAATAACTTCTAGTGAACAGAAGATTACGATTATCAATGAACAGATTTTGAATGGAATTACTCAAATACGCACTGAGAATGGTTTTACATTTAATATAGATGGTTTGACGATTGATGAAGTGAATTCTGTGGTTAAAAATTTATTGAATCAACATGGAATGATTATTCTTGATAAAAGTAATGGCTCTACAGTCTTGTTTGCTGGATATGATGAAGAATTACATGAAACTGTTGTAAGAGCAGAAAATATGACCGTTGGAAAATATTTTGTTGCGCCAAATTGCAGAATTGAAAAATATAACAATCCTTGGCACGGAGAAGGTACAGGGGTGTTTAGTTTATGATGAAATTAAATTTACAAATGTTTGCAAGTGGAACCATTCCAGGTGGTAATTATAATAGCATATATAGCTATTACCTAAATTGGAGTAGTGTTCCAAACTTGTTAGGAAATTATAGTGATGTAACGGGTCAATGGCTTTATAAAAAGAATGCGTCTGATCCTTATAACGCGTTTAATACAAGTGGCTCATCAAAAGTTAATATCGCAATAGATGGTGCAAGTTCTGGAAATATGACTGCAAATTATGATTTAAGAAATGCACCTGTTGGGAGTATTGCTATTATAGCATCATTTACAAAACGTGTTTATCATGCTGATAATGGCAAAAAAAGTGTAAGTATTTCGGCTACTCATACGACCGGAACTAGTTGGGGAACAAAAAACATTGCATCTACTAATAGAGATTTAGATACAATCGCTCGATCAACAACTTGTCCTACATTAAACGGTTATATTGAAGATACATATACCATTGCTTTAAATCCTGCAAGTTCTAATTTTAGTCATAGTTTAAAAGTATCATTTGGAACAATCGTAAAATATATTAATGCTAGTGGAAATTTACAAGATACAGAATATAAGTTTACCAATAATAGTATTAATTTTACTATTCCGAGTGCATTTTATCAGCAATTTAATGGTAAAAGTGGTACAGGAAAACTTATCTTAAATACTTATAGCGGGAACACATTAATAGGAACAAAAGAAGCGTCTTTAACTGCTAATTGTTTAGAGAGTAGATGTAAACCTCAGGTTGCTGGTACTGTAATCGATGTTAATAGCGTAACAACAGCTTTAAGTGGAAATGCAAATAAAATTATAAAAGGATTTTCAAATGTAAAAATAACTCCACAAATTAAAGCTTCAAGTACGAGTGGGGATACTAAATCAACTATTTCGACGAAAGCCGTAGATGGTACAACTTTTTCTACTGATACAGTAACTTTAAATAAAGTAAGCAAAAAAGATTTTACTCTAACAGCAACAAATAGTCGAGGTTTTCCTTCATCAAAAGTCGTAAGTGCATCTGGAGGTTTAATTGAATATTTTAGTCCGAATATAAATGTGGAATTTGCTAGAACAAGTCAGACAAGTTCAGAAGTAAAATTGACCTATAGCGGGTCTTTTTTTAATGATAGCTTTGGCGCAGTAATGAACACTCTTACAGTAAAATGGTATTGGAAAGAAAAAAATGCAAGCGCATGGACTCTGGGTGGAACTTTAACTCCAAACTTGAGTGGAAATACCATAAATAAATCAACGATCAGTTGTGGTAGTAATTTTGATTATCAGAAAGATTATCGATTTAAATTAGAAGTAGTAGATAAATTATCTAATGGCAACAAGGAGATGGATGTTGTAGCTGGAATTCCGAATTTTAGTTTTGGAAAAAACTGGTTTCAGCATCATACCGATGTTTTTGATAAGAATAATAACAAATTTGTATCTCGAAATATAAAGACTTTAACAGAAAGAGGTCATGCAGGATGGCCTAGTGATTCAATACCAGACATAAATTTTATCTCGTTTTGGAATGGAGCATACGGGATTTCAAATAAATCCAATTTACAATATTGTGCAAATGGAGAAATCCAGGCAGTTCCAGTAGTCTTATATTCAAGTAATACTGGTTCAAGCGGTGATATTACATTATCTGAGACATCTGCAAACTTTAAATATATTGAAATCTTATATCATAAAGCAGATATTTATAGTTCGGTTAAAGTCGATAGTCCAAATGGTAAACAAATTAATCTTATAATTGCATATGTGGCTAATGAGAGCATTTTTCAGCTAAAAGGAAAAAATGTAAAAATTTCTGGAAATAAAATTACTGTAGTTTCGGAGGGTTATGCAAATTTATCAGACAAACAAAATCCATCTATTGTTTTAAGCAATACTAACGAGACTATGATTACAAAAGTTCTAGGTTATAGATAAAAGGAGAGGATAACTTAAATGAAGATAGAATTTATTCGTGGAGATACTTATTCTTTTAAATTTCAACGTAAGTTAAAAAACGATGAAGTCATTTCAGAGAGACCAGATCAGGTCTTTTTTTCTGTAAAAGAAAGTTATGATGATGAAGAGTGTCTTTTTCAAAAAAGATTAAGTAATAATACAATTATTTATGATGAAACAGACAATTACTATTACATAACTATAGATTCGGAAGATACATGCAATTTAGATTGTGAATCATACGTCTTCGATATAGAAGTTATCAAAGATAATGTAGTAAAAACATTAGTTGTTGGAAGGTTACGTTTATTAATAGAAGTAACACATAAAAGGAATGAGGTGTTTGACTAATGCAAAATGAAGTTATTGAAAATAACAATGTAGATGAGCATATCATTATCGAACCGAATCTAAGAGGAGAAAGAGGTCCCGCGGGGCCACAAGGACCAAAAGGAGAACCATTTAAATATGAGGATTTCACCAAAGAGCAATTGACATCTTTAAAAGGTCCACAAGGAGAACCTGGTCCGGCGGGTAAGGATGGTGAAAAAGGAGAACCTTTCAGGTATGAAGATTTTACTGATGAACAATTAGAAAAGCTTAAAGGTCCACAAGGTATTCCAGGAAAAAAAGGAGATCCAGGAGAAGATGGAAAGACTCCAGTTAAAGGAATCGATTATTTTACGGAAGAAGAATTAGCTGATCTAACACTGATGATAAACCAAAAAGTAAGTAAGGAAGATGGAAAAGGGCTTTCAACCAATGATTATGATGATATCCATAAGAATAATGTTGAAAAAAATACAACGGCAAGACACTTACATGGCAATAAAGATATTTTAGATAAAACAACAGAAAGTTATAAAACAGAAGATAAAGCAAAATTAGATAATATTGAAGAAAATGCTCAAGTAAATGTAATTGAGAAAATAAAATTAAATAATGAAGAATTACATAATGCTAATAAGGAAATTAATATTGATTTAACTGAGTACACTAAAAAAAATGTAAATGATTTAGATAATTACAATAATAAAGATAATTCATACGATAAGAACCAAGTCGATGAACTTTTAAAAAAAGTTAATGACAATATGCCAGTTTTAAATATAAATATGCAAAAAATTAGTGGGAAAATTAATATGTGGGATTTAGAGCCAGGAATTTATATTACTCATGATAGTAGTAATAAATTATATTATAACCAGAATGATTGGACTGCACCGCATGAAGGAGCAATGCTTATAATAAATGGAGCAAAAAATCATGCTCTAAGAAGTTGGCTTTTGATGAGTAGTGGAGCACAAGATAATTATGCAGTACCATTGTCATATGGTATATGTAGCAAAACAAATGGATCAAGAATTGATATGAGATATGTTCTTAATAAAACATTTGAAACTACAACATTACGCTCAGAAGTGTTAATAAAAAATAATACACAAGAATACACGCCAACCGCAAATTATCATCCAGCTACAAAAAAATATGTAGATGATTCAATTGCTCAAGTTGTAGAAAATATTTCTTCGGTTTTATCTACACTTACTACTAATGAGGAGATTGCTAGTTTACCAAAAACAACATTAACAGAACAATTAGCAAAAAAAATATACTAGCAAAAAAGAAACATTTACAACAAATAAACAAAAAACATTAGAAAATAACAGTTTTATTAATAAAACAAATGAATTAAATAAAGGAACGAGGAGCGAAAAAATGGGATTGTTTAAAAAAGATAATTATATAGTTAAAGGGGTTAAATTAAATAACGTTTATATTAAGTTACAAAGATTATATATAGAGAATGGAAATAAAGCTATTGCTTACTTTGGAATATCTGATAACAGAGAAAATTTAAATAAAGGCTTATCTTTAGAAGAATTATATCTAGAATGTGAAATTAATAAAAGTAAAAATATTTATGAACAACTTTACCAAAAATCGAAAGAGGAATTATTTAAAGATTTTGAAGATGATATTGTAGAAAGTGAGGAATAAAAAGATGAAGTTTCTACAAAAAATAAGAGATAATTATATACTAGTTACTTTTTGTTTAAGTACAATAATTAGTATTTTTATGTTTGCGCATGAAAGTATAAATAAATATGATGACATGTTGGTTTCTTTAAAAACAACACAACAAATGTCTTTGAAATCTGTTATTTGGAATGATTCTATTCCAATCACAGAACGAGCAAGTGCCTGTGATGTTTATTTAGGAGAAGGGTATAATTCAATGACAAAAAAAGAATGTGAAATAATATTAAAAAGAGCAGAAGAAAGCTCTTTTTTTAATTAAAGGAGAGATTAGAATGGAATATTCACAAATAATTATAGTAGCAATTTTAATTGAAGCAATTTGGGAGAATTGCAAAGCTGTGTGGCAAGAAAATAAATTTAGTTGGGACAAAGTAGGAGCTTTAATAGTTTCTATTTTTATTTGTATCAGTGTACAAGCCGATGTGTTTGGACTTGTAGGCTTAAATATTGTTTGGCCTATTTTGGCAAATGTTTTGACTGGAATTTTAGTAAGTCGCGGAGCAAATTTTATTCATGATATTTTTGAAAAGATATCTAAGAAAGAGGGAAAATAATTTATGAGTAGAATAGTAAAAGATAGTGAAAAAAGAATTACGCAAAGTTTTGGAAACAATCACACTGGTATTGATATTGGATGGAGAGCTGATGAAAATCAAAATCGCGTTTTTGCTCATAGCAGTGGAACTGTAATTGTAGCGGTAGATGGGAAGAATGAAAATCGTGGTAGCAGTGGTATGGAGAGCTATGGTAATTATGTCGATATTGATCATGGCAATGGTTTCAGAACTCGCTATGCTCATTTGAGAAAAAATACAGTTTCTGTTAAAGCTGGCGATAAAGTGACTGGTGATACTCAAATTGGAATAATAGGAGAAAGTGGTAATGTAACTGGTAGACATTTACATTTCGAAGTATTTCATAATAACAAAAGAGTTAATCCAGCTACATATTTAGATAAAGAATTTGAAAGTATTTTGAAATATCAAGTACATGATGGTGTTTATAAGTGGAATCCGAATGTTACGGTTGGAAGTAGTGAATATGCTGGAAACTTTGGAATAGCCATAGATGCATTATTTGTAGATCGATATCGAACTCGAGTGCATGATATGAAGAAGAATACATGGTTGCCCTGGGTAGAAAATAGAAACGATTATGCTGGTAATTTAGGTAATCCTATTGATGGCGTACAAATTGAAGGCGTAGCATATCGTGTTCATTTAAAAAATGGTGGCTGGCTATCTTGGATAAATCGTGTAGATAATACGCCAAATGGATATGCTGGAATATATGGAAGAGAAATCGATGCTATTCAGATAAAACCATTATAGACCACATAAAAAAAAATAATTACATCTTTTGTGTAATAATAATAATGAGAACAAAAAAAGATACTTTTGTATCTCAGTTCTCACTACGTTTTAGCGTCTCGAAAGAGGCGTTTTTTTTATTTGTCTTTGTCTTTAATCAGTATTAAAAGAATAATTAGTATTACTAGATATTCCATGATCATTTCCTAATATCATAATAATCACCCCACAAAAAAATAAAGACACAAAAGTATCTTAAAAATTATACCATGAATTAATCATTTGTCGATATTTGTCGAACGAAAGTTGAGAAATCGTGCGCTTATTAATGTTAAGATAATCATTTATAGGGGGAAAATATGACAAAAAGTCAGTTAGAAAAGAAAATAAACCATTTAAAAAAAGAAATACAGTACTTTACTAGAGTATTTCCAAATAGTGAAAAAGTAGCAGTTTTAAAAAGTGCATATAGGCATTATAAAATGTTAAAAATTGACAATAAATAGTATATATGCCATAATACTCAACAATTATTTATTAATTTAAATAAAGTATATGTTATACTAATAGTATAGTAGCGAGATCAGGTGATTTTATATGAGCAAAGCAAAAGTGTCTTTTGATGTAATAGATATAGCTAATTATATATCTAATAAATACAAGAATACATATAACGCGAACATTTCACCTTTAAAATTGCAAAAAGTCTTATATTTAATATTTGCTGAATGGGGCAGTTTTGTTCGAAATTCTATAAACAATCTGGAAAGTGTAGAAATCGATTTAAATGATTATAATGAATATTTATTCAATTCAGAATTTGAGGCTTGGATGTATGGACCCGTTTTGCCAGAAGTTTATTATACTTTTGAAATGAATGAGGATCAAAAGCCTGAAGATATCTTCGATACAATTGAAAAAAAGTATGTTCAATCATTTATTGACGATTTTTCTGAAACTTTATTTAAAATTAGTGATTTTAGATTGGTTGATATTACACATGAAGACCAATGTTGGAAAAATCATTTTCATGCCGAAAATACACATCACAACGAAATGATTCCGAAAGAAGAAATTATAAGAGAATATGCTGCAAGAATATAATAATAAAGGATTAAATCGTTATAAAAGAAGATTAGATAGATATAGTGGAAATGTTCGATATCATATTGATACATTTGATGAATTTATATTTAAAAATATAACATCTAAAAATTTATCTGAAGAACGTTTTACAAATAAAATACAAAGAAAAAGTAATTCACAATATGAAGAAATTTTCTTTGGAATAGCAAATGATCCTAATTATTTATTCAAAAAATTTATTTCGGATGAATTATTATCAGGTACGGTTAGTGATAGAAAAAAGCTAGAG
>JAAWDB010000118.1 GCA_022793555.1 Bacilli bacterium | reverse complement strand
TAGCCATAACCACTGCCGTAGTATCCATTATTTCCATAATAATACATATATTTTACCTCCTTTATGTATCTAATATAGTTTATTAAAAGATTAGCTTTTTGACATCGATTCTCTATAACTTTTTGAAACTTTTGTAAAATAAGGGTTGAAATTTCGTAGAGTCATATGGGAAGTAGTTTAAAATAAATTAGAGTTATGCTAGAATATATAATAGGTGAATCACATGAAAAACTTAATACTCAAAATGGATAAACCCCTTCTAATTTTAACAATTATTTATAGTATATTAGGACTTGTTATGATATTAAGTGCTTCAAGTGTTTCTGCAGTATTACGTTACAATGTACCATCCTCTTATTTTTTTATACGTCAAGCAATATTTGTTAGTGCTTCATTTCTAATTGGCTTTCTCTTTGTTATTCGCTTTCCAACCAGTAAATATAAGTATATAACCCCTTTATTAGTTTTAGGGATTTTAGCATCCTTAGCTGGACTTTTTATTTATGGGAAAATCACTAATGGTGCTCAAAGCTGGTATCGAGTTGGTTTTTTTAATTTACAACCTGCTGAATTTGCTAAATCAGTAATTATTATCTATATGGCTGTTTTTTATAGTAAAAGTTTAAAAAAGAAAAAATCAATTTATTACAACTTAATCCCCGTTGCTGTTGCTATTCTTTTTTTCGTCTTAATTGCAATGCAACCAGATTTAGGTGGTGCAATAATTGTTGCAGGAATTTCTTTTTTCTTATTTAATATTGTTCCCATTGATTCAAAAGGAAAAGCTAAGTTGATGAAAGTGGGAGCGATAGGTGCCGTTTTAATTGCCGTATTATTGCTTTATAGCGGCACAGAGTTTTTAAATGCCATGCAGATGAGTCGTTTAGAATTTAAAAATCCATGTAGTAGATATTCTGAAAATACAGGATATCAAGTTTGTAATGGTTTTATTGCCATTCATAACGGCGGATTATTTGGACTAGGTCTTGGAAATTCAACTCAAAAATATTTATATTTACCAGAAGCTCATACCGATTTCATTTTTCCAATATTAGTAGAAGAATTAGGATTAATCGCAGGAGGTCTAGTTTTAATCGGATATGGTGCAATTTTATACCGCATTTTAAAGATTGCTAAAACGGCCGATAATCCACGAGGAGCAATATTAGCTTATGGAACATTTTTGATGTTATTATTTCACTTATTAGTGAACTTTATGGGAATCTTAGCTTTGATTCCACTAACCGGTGTCCCAGTGCCATTTTTAAGTTATGGAGGTTCCTATACAATTAACGTATTAACCATGACTTTTGTGGTTCAAAGAGTTGCTATTGAAACGAAAAATAATCAAGCAAAACGAGAAATTGCCGAAATGAGTAAAAAATAAAAAGGAAATTCATGAACAACCTTTAATAATACTATTGAAGGAGGAATGTTTATGATGATTACCGATTGGCTATATCGCCACAAAACAGTACTAATAACAACCATCATCTTACTATTTGGAGGAGTTAGTGGTGTTTTTGTTTTGGCTAAAGAAACAAAGGAAGATACGAACCTATTAAGTGATGTAGGCTTTGAAGAAAAGGAAGTTATTGATGAGGTTCCACCAGAAGAAGACGAAGAGCCAGTAAAAATAGAAAATACAAATAGGATCAAAGTGGATGTAAAAGGAGCAATTAAAAATCCCAAAGTTTATGAAGTTGTAGAGGGTACTCGTATTTTTGAGTTAATTGAATTAGCAGGAGGTACGACTAAAAATGCTTCGACCAAAAATATCAATTTATCCAAAAAAGTTCAAGATGAAATGGTAATTTATATTTATACAGAAGAAGAGTATCAAAAAAAGACTACTTGTTCCATCAAGAATGACTATAGTGGAGAAATAACAGAAGAAATTGCCAATAAAGAATCTGTAATTACAGAAAATGCAGAAAATACATTAATAACCAAAATAAACTTAAATACTGCCACCAAAGAAATTTTAATGAATATTCCAAATATTGGTGAGAAAAAAGCGGAAAGTATTATCGAATATCGTACAGAAAAAGGGCAATTTTCTAAAATAGAAGAGCTAAAAGAAATTAGTGGAATTGGAGAAAGTATCTACGAAAAAATTAAAGACTATTTCACACTCTAAATTGCTTTTATTAGGCATTATCTTTTTAACAATTATAAATATGTTAATTACATTTCTTCATCCACAAAACTCTAATTTATCATTAGATACTAAATCTGTGATAGGAAAAGTCATAGAGTATACCAAAAATGATAAAGAAATAAATTTGAAAGTAAAATTGAAAAATGAAACGCTTTTAGCTTATGTGAAGAAAAGCAGCAATGATCAAGAAATCAGAGTAGGGATGGAAATAAAATTGTGGGGAGAATTAGAGTTGCCACCTAAAAATACGATTCCCAATACGTTTTCTTACCGAGAGTATTTAAAAACAGAGAATATTTTTTATCAAATGCAAGTAACAAAATGGGAAGTAGTAAAAGAACCGTCAATTACTAATCGTTGGAAAGAGTTTTTACGTGAACGTTGCAATCAAATCGAAAATAGTTCCTATTTAAAAAAAATTATCTTAGGAATTAAAGAAGAAGAAAATAAAGAAGCGGAGGAAAGTTATCGTCAAAATGGAATTAGTCATATCTTTGCGATATCTGGAATGCATCTAGGAGTAATATATAGTTTTTTCACCAGGCATGGTAAAGGAAAGAAAAAGAATATTTTATTTGCTTATTTAATGGTAGCAATTTATTATTCTTGGATTGTAGTTTCCGCATCATCAAAACGT
>JAAWDB010000117.1 GCA_022793555.1 Bacilli bacterium | reverse complement strand
GATTTCTTATCAAATTTTGATAATGATAGAGAAACTTTACATGTGTATGATTTAGATGGAAATGAAATAACAGATGAAACGATTACTATAAGCACATCTATGACTTTGAAATTAATCATCGATAACAAAGAATATGATGAATTAACCATTGTAGTAAGAGGAGATATCAATAGTGATGGCGTAGTAAATATCAATGACTACAACAAACTAAATAGTAGATTATTAAAAATGATTGAGTTGAATTACATAGAAACACAAGCATCAGATTTAAACTATGATGGAATAGTAAACATTAATGATTACAGTAAACTAAATAGTTTCTTACTAAAACTTTTAACAACCCTAAACTAAGCAAGGAAAAAAATCCTTGCTTTTTTTGTAACTCTTTTTTTGTTTTAGCATAAATTACCCTAGAAGCCCTTCATGCTTCTAAGAAAGGAAGAAAAGCAAAAATGAAAAAATTAATGTTTATGGTACTAGGTTTTCTACTATTTAATATTACCGTACAAGCAGAAAGTTATGATTTTAGTTTAATACCTTATAACGTAACAGAAAGTTGTGAGTTTAGTTATGGAATCGGTGGTCAAGAGTGTTTTGATAAGGTGTTAAATGGCGAATTAGAAGATTTTAGAATTTTAGATAATAAAGTTTCCAAAAATGATTTAATCATGATTTTAGTTCATATGAAACCATCAACAGATTCAAAATTAACGGATGCTAGAATTGTAATCGATGCAAATTCAGAAATAATATCAAACCAGATAGATGAGCTTGGATCAGATTATGGAATTAATAATAGAGATGAAAGTGTAATAGGTGGACTTTTTCCTTTAAATGGTAAAAAAAGCAAATGGGAAATAAGTGATGTTAATTATCTAGAAAATGGCCGTTCTTTTTTCTTATTAACAGATACAGGAAGAACAACTCCAATTATAAAAGAGGGCAATTTAGTTGCATTATTTTATAGGGTATCAGAAAACGCCGAAATTGGAACTTCGGTAGAAATTAAATTTGATCAAAACTTAACTCAATTAGCCAATAATAGTTTTCAAAAAGTTAATCATTTAGCAACATTTGAAGACGTAACATTAACAGTAGCTGATAGCTACAATGAAATCACATCAAAGCTGTATACGATTAAAAGAGAAGAAAATCTTCCATATATTTATGGAACGTTACCAAATACTACGATCGAAGAATATGTGAAAAATTTTGAAAATAATGTAAATGAATTACATGTCTTTGATTTGAATGATCAGGAAATACTAGATAAAAGTAAATATATCACAACCAAAATGAAACTAAAATTGATTAGAGATGGAAATGTTTTAGATGAATTAGCAATCGTCGTCAAAGGCGATATCAATTGTGATGGGGATGCAACTGTAGCAGATAGAGCAATGTTAAATCAAGTTCTATTAAGAAAAGTAGAAATTGATGAAATCCCAAGAAAAGCTGCTGATATCAATCATGATGGTATCGTAAATATAAACGATCATAATAAATATATATTATATATAAACATGGAAATTGATAATTTGAATTAAGCAAGGAAAAAATTCCTTGTTTTTTTCTCACATATTTTTTTAAAATTTAACGTTAAAATAATTTTTTTTATATACCAAAATTTTTTTAAATATGATATGATAATTATACAATAGTAGATTGTAGACAATAGGAGTGTGTGATACATGAAAAAAGTATTGAGTATTATAGCAATTGCATTATATATGCTAATAGGAATTGAACAGGTAAATGCCGAAGGTGATAAATACATTTTAGATTTAATTCCTTACAATGTAACAACGGCATGTGACCTAGAAGGTGATGGCGGTCAAGCCTGTTTTGAAAAATATTTAAAAGGAGAATTAGATAGTTACCGGATTACAAATGGTAAAGTAGCCAAAGATAACATCATTATGATCATTCCAGAAATAACACCTAAAACAGGATCAGAATTGACTGGGATTCAGGTAGCAATTTTAAATGATCCTAAAATCACGACGTTTTATCAAAGTTCTTACGGTGCAGAATATGGAACCTTAAAAACATCGAAAGCAAATTTAGGATATGTTTACGATTTCTTCCCTACAGTTACAATAATGAATGGAAGAGATGAAATTGAATTACAAGAATGGGTAAGTAATGGCAAACCAAAAGTTGATAAAGTATCAGAAGGATCTTTTACCTCTTTAATGTATAATGCGGGAAGTAATGAAGATGCGCTAGCTCCTTTAGAGAAAAAAACTCCACTTGGTGCAACCTTTTATACCATAAATGATAATGTAACTACTGAGGATATTATTTTTCAATATGATCCCGATAGACAAGAAACCAGTATATCGGATGTAAACGGATCCAATGCTTTATTAGATGAAGCAGAGATAAGATCTGTAACATTAAAAATCACTTCTAGTGTTTCTACAGACGCAACATTAAAAGAATTAACAGCAACAGGAAGTAACAATTTAGCTTATCCATTTACAGAGACTTTTGCACCAGGTAAATTTGAATATTACACTATTGTTCCAAACGTAGTAGATAATATTCGTTTTAACGGAACACCAAATGATCCTAAAATTCAAGGTGCAACAGGACTTGAAAATATTAGCGCTGCTACAGGAATATCTGTATTAGCAACATCAAATGGTCATGACTTAAATGTTGGAGATAACACCGTTAATATTGTCGTAACCGCAGAATCAGGAGATACTGAGGTTTATAAAATAAATGTAAAAAGATTATCAAATGATACCACAATTAAAGGTGTAACAGGAACGAATGGCGTATCATTTACAAGCATTAGTAATGACCCAAGTGTCACTAATACTACCACAGTTCCTTATAAAACAGCATCTACTGACATTACCGCTGAATTTAATCATGAAGGCGCAACGCTAAAAGAAAACTTAGGTACTTTGACCCTTAATACTGATAATGAAAATGATACAAGTACAAAATTTAATATCAAAGTAAATTCCGAGGAATGTAATTATACTGATGGATCAGTTCCAGGACTTGATGAAACGACTTGTGCCTCTGCTACCTATCCCTTTGAAATTATTCGTACTGCTCCATCAAAAAATGTTAATTTAAGCGAATTAAAAGTAGATAACGTAACGGTACCAGGGTTTGATCCGATTAATGATCCAGATAAAGTATCATTTACACTTCCAGATGTAAGCGCTGATAAAGAAAGTGTAGAAGTAACCGCAACTCTTGCCGATACCTTAAATACAATAAGTGGAACAGGAACTCATAATTTAAAAGTAGGAGATAACGCGATAAAAGTTACCGTTTTAAGTGAAGATGGGGTAACAAAAAAAGAATATACGATTAATATTAAACGCTTATCAAATGAAACAAAATTAGCGGCAATCGATGGTTTAAAAGTAGAATCAACGCCAATAGGAACTCTTGCTCCAAACTTTGTAAATACATTTGACTCTAGTATGGGTAATTATACTTATACTTTCCCAGCAAATATTGAAAATATCAAAGTAACGGCAACTGCACTAGATACCAATAAAGCATCTGTAAGTATTATTGATATGAGTACTAGTGAAACCATAGATAATTCAGATAAAACATTAAATACAACATCAAAAACATTTACGAAAGATACCAAAAAAGTTGGCGTTATTGTTACCGCCGAAGATGGAAGTACACGAGTTTATAAAATTGATTTTAGTCG
>JAAWDB010000116.1 GCA_022793555.1 Bacilli bacterium | reverse complement strand
CTTTGGATATTGCTCTTTTTATTTTAGTTCTAGTATTTTTATCAAAATGGTTAAGAGATAAATCTTTTAATGACACGATTCCATTAAATCTTGGAAGGCGTGATTCGAAGTATAAGTTATCTTTTAATTTTAAATAATTCAAATCTTCTAAAAAATCTTTAATTTGATTATTCCAATTATATGTCTTTGCTTTAGAAGATGGATCGATTTCTGCAATAGCAATTTCCGGATTTATTTTGATAAAAATAACATTCTTCTTATTATAGTATTCTTTTAGTTTTGCTGTGAATTCTTTTAATAAGGCTTGATTAAAGTAGTCTAGAACAAAGCCTTTTGGAGCGTATCCATATTTGACTTTAAAGCCTATTTTTTTAATTAGTATTAAAGAAGCTGCTAGGACTTCACCGTATTCATTAACTAAACCAATTAAATCATACTCAAAACCTTGTTCACTCATTAAAATGCCATAATCGCTAGTTTGGTAATGGCTTCCTAAAGGACTTTTATGGACAAATTCTTCAAACTCTTGAATGGTTAATTCCTTTAAATTCATATGAATCCCCTCTTTTTCGAGAAGTTATTATATCATAATTTTAAGAAATTTCAACTTTCATTCTATTGATGTTACTATGACTAGGCAAAGAAAGGGGTTCGTGATATAATAAAGGCAAATTTGAGGTGGTTATTTATGTATTCTGAAGTTTCTTCTGAAGATAAAAAATCCTTAAAAGAACATCGATTGTTTCGAAAAAAAACGAAACGTTTACTTACTAAAACGGAAAATGATTTGTCGTTATTTTTTCATATTTTTATGATTTATGCATTGATGTTTGTCTTTTTTGGGATATGTAGCGTGATCGGTTCATCGTTATCGAATGGATTTTTAAAAATAGTACTTTCTCTTCTTTTTTTAGGATATGGAATTTTACACTTTTATTTTTATCGTCGCCGAGGAATGCAACCTTTTTATAAGTCATCTATCTTTTTTGGCTTAGTAGGGTGTCTTTTTGGGCTCATTGGTTTTTTCATTTCCAGTCTTAATTATCAATCATTACTAGTTTTATATGGTGTTTATTTTTTTATTGTAGTTTTGGAACGGGGATATCAAGGATTTCCTTTTGTGCGTGTACGTGATAAGGATGCCATTGTTTTTGGAGTTATTTTACTTTTACTAATTTTTATGGCTATTTTATTGTTTATTAATCCTTTTTTCAATCTATATTTTGGAGAAATACTTGGAGTGTTTAGTATTTTATTTGGTGTTTTAAATCTTTCTTCTTTATCTTTTTTGCAAAAAAAGGAAGAAATTGTTTTATCTTTTTATGACTAATTTAGCATAGAATAGATAGAAAAATGGTAGGTGAATGTGATGAATATTGAATCGGTAGAACTTGAAAAAATGGCGACACGTCAAAGTCAGTATCCCGAAAGTACTTTACCAGAGTTTTTATTAGTTGGTCGAAGTAATGTGGGAAAGAGTAGTTTTATTAATACGATTATTGCACGTAAAAATTATGCACGAACGAGTAGTAAACCGGGGAAAACTCAAACTTTGAATTTTTATTTGGTGAATCAGAATTTTTATTTGGTGGATGTTCCAGGGTACGGATATGCTAGTACTTCAAAAGAGCATACCAGAAAAATGGGCTTAATGATTGAGGAGTATTTAAAAAATCGTCCGAATTTGGTTCAAGTTTTTATGTTAGTAGATTATCGCCATAAACCCACGGAAGATGATATTTTAATGTATAATTTTTTAAAGTATTATGATGTAAAAACTACAATTATTGCCACAAAATATGATAAAGTTAATATGAGTGGGAGAGCAAAACAAGATAAAGTGATTAAAGAGACTTTAAAGTTAGGAGAAAATGATTCTTTCATTCCTTTTTCGTCTATATCTAAAAAGGGACGGGAAGATATTTATCGAATTATTGGGTCGGCTTTAAATTCTTGATTTTTCGGCATGATTTATGATATACTTTGAATTACTTAAGGAGGGTTCTTGTATTATGACAGAATTTTTAGAAATTAGTTTACTTGTGATATCTATTGTTTTAATTGCGATTGTACTCTTACAAAGCAATAAAGCAAGTGATGCTGGTCAAATCATTACGGGTGGTAATGAAGCTTTATTTGGAAAAATGAAAGAAAGAGGATTGGAATTATTTATTAGTCGTTTGACATTAATTCTTGGACTTTTATTCTTTTTGATATCTTTTCTTCTATTTGTAATGTAGTAAAAGAATTTTTTAAAAGACTAGCGATAGTCTTTTTTTCTATTTTTTGTAAAGTTTCTTAGAAAATTCACTTGAAATTTGGAAAAAACGGGTATAATAAACTTATGGTGATAATATGCACAATCAAAAAGGTTTTACTTTAATTGAGTTAATTGCCACGATTGCTTTAATGGTTTTAATGGGACTTATTATTGTGAATAACTTAAATTCTTTGTTTAGTAATCGGGAAGATGAAGATGTTAGAGATTTTAAAGAGTTACTGGAGAATGCTGCTTGTACTTATATTGATTTATCGGATCCTTTAATCAAACAAAAAAAGCAGACTTGTAAAAGTAGTGGGTGTACAGTGACGACGAATGTGTTAATTCAAAATAGTTTATTGGATGAAGAACTTAAGAATCCTTTGACGGGTAAAGCAATCACAGGAACGGAAATTATCAAAATTAGTTATCCCAATAAAGAAAAAACTTGTGTATATGAAATGGAGTGATAAGATGAAAGAAGAAATTATTCGTGTTTTAGAAAGTATTCATGAAGCAAAAGATGCGATGCAAATTAACGATTTACTCGGTTTAAAAACAGCAGATGAATAT
>JAAWDB010000115.1 GCA_022793555.1 Bacilli bacterium | reverse complement strand
CACTTCGTACTGCAGACTCTGGATACTTAACTCGTCGTTTAGTTGATGTTGCTCAGGATATCATCGTTAAAGAATTTGACTGTGGATCAATTCATGGTGTCGAAGTTTACGATTTAGTAAATGACAAAGATGGTTCTGTAATTGAATCTCTTGGAGAACGTATCCTAGGACGTTATAGTGCTCAAAAAATCATTCATCCAGAAACCAAAGCAATGATTTTAGATAAAGGTGAGATGATTACCGAGAATATCGTGAAAAAGATTGAAGATGCCGGAATTACACGTGTTGAAATACGTAGTGCCTTAACTTGTAAAACTCCAAATGGCGTTTGTCAAAAATGTTATGGTCGTAACCTTGCTACTGGTAACCTTGTAGAAACTGGTGAAGCCGTTGGTATTATGGCTGCACAATCAATTGGTGAACCAGGAACTCAGTTAACCATGCGTACATTCCATACTGGAGGAGTTGCAGGTGGCGACGATATTACTCAAGGTCTTCCAAGAGTTGAAGAACTATTTGAAGCAAGAAATCCAAAAGGAAAAGCAACCATCTCTGAAATTAACGGTAAAGTTGCATCCATTAAAGAAGATAATGGAAAATATAAAATTGTTGTGGAAAACGATGTTGAAGCAAGAGAACATGTAACCAATTACAATATGAAATTACGTGTTGCTGTGGGTGATGCTGTCGTTGCTGGAGACAAATTAACCGAAGGTGCGATTAGTCCAAAAGAATTACTTGCTGTAACTGATCCAATTACAGCTCAAGAATACATATTAAAAGAAATTCAAATGTTTTATAAATTACAAGGTTTTTATATTTCCTATAAAAATATTGAATTAATTGTAAAACGTATGATTAGTAAAGTTCGAATCATTGATGCAGGGGATACCGAATTAGTAGAAGGTTTAACCATTTCTCTACATGACTTTACAGAAGCAAATAAACCAGTAATCTTACGTGGTGGTATTCCTGCAAAGGGTCGTCCAATCATGCTTGGTATTACAAAAAGTTCTCTAGAAACTGATTCCTTCTTATCAGCAGCTTCTTTCCAAGAAACAACCCGAGTTTTAACTGATGCTGCTATTAAAGGAAAAGTTGATTATTTAAGAGGATTAAAAGAAAACGTTATTATTGGTAAACTTATTCCTGCGGGAACAGGTGCAAAACAATATAGTGATATTAATATGATTCTTGAAAAAGAATTCATGGATGATGAACCAAGTGAAGTTTTAGAAGAAAAATTAATGGACGAAAATCCAATTAGTGAAGAAATAGAAATGAATGAAGAATAAGACTTAAATAAAGTCTTTTTCTTTTTGTTATTAAATGTTAAAATAGATGTCAAAAAAGGAGTGTCAAAGCTATGAATTCAACGGAGAATTATTATCAATTTCACATCGAAGGAGAAGAAATGAAGTTTTTTGATAACTTAAGAAAAGCCAATGTTCCTTTTGATATCGAATTATCTAAAATTCTTATAAATAAAGACCTTGTTGCTGTAGATTTATTTATTCCATGGGATAAAATAATTACTTTTTTAAATATTTTATATGCAGAAGTTGAAAATAAAAAATATCTTTTATGTGTCTATATATTTGACCAAGAGAAATCGACTTTGATTTCAATTCCTCAAACTATTGCTGTAAATTTATGGCATCGAAAATCTTCTACTCATGAAATAAATAAAGAACCTCAAATGATGAAAGTAATAACCTCTTCTAATGAAATAGATTATCAAATATTTATTCCTTACATTGAAAATTGGATGATTTATTATAATCCTAAAAGTCCATATGCCAGAATTTTTGAATTAGGATTCCATAAAAAGGGAGTATCCTTTATAATCGATAGATTAAATCCTAAAACAAATCTTGAAGTGAGCGCAATCAATACTATAAATGCTTTTTTTGAAAGTCCAAAAGGGAAACAATATAAACGTATGATTACAAAATAAATATAAGAAAAGATCAATAATTTTTTTCTTTCTTTATGCTGCATAGTTTTTCGCCATAATCTTACAATATATGATAAAATAAGAATAGACTAGGAAGTGATAAAATGTCACAATCAACATTTATACTTATTGGAATAGCCTATTACTTATTTTCTGTTGCTATAGTTGTTGTCGTTTTAAATTTTATCGCCAACAAAGAAAAGAAAAAATATCAAAAAGAGATTAGTGAATTAGAACGAGAAAAAAACTTAATTATTTCTGCTACAATTATGTCTGAATTAAATAAAGTAGAGCCATTAGTAAATACAGCAGATATGCAAGAGTTATATACAGAATGGCAACGTCGTTTCAATGAAATAAAAGAAAAAGAGGTTCCCAAAATTACAGACCAATTAATAGAAATTGAAACTTTATGGGAAGAAAAAAAATACAAAGAATTAAAACAAAAATTAACAGAAGCTGAGCTTGATGTTTACTATGTTAAAACTAAATCCAACTTTTTATTAGATGAAATAAAAAGTATCACCTTAAGTGAAGAAAGAAATCGTGAAACAATTACTAAATTAAAAGCTCATTATCGTGAAATTAGAAATAAATATATGTCTTCAAAAGATCAGTATGAAATAATCGCCTCCCCCCTAGATTTACAGTTTGAAAATATTGATAAATTATTTAGTGCCTTTGAATTATCCATGGATAAAAATGCTTATCAAGAAGTAGGAAGAATTGTGAAAGCGATTGATGATACCATTGGCAATTTAGAAATTGTTATAGAAGAAGCTCCAGGTATTATTGCCATGGGCAAAATCTTAATTCCTAAAAAAATGAAAGAAATTAATGCGATTTATGAAAAAATGAAAAAAGAAGGATACAATCTAGAATTTTTAAATCTTCCTTACAACTTGACAGAATCCAATAAAAAAATTACTGATATTTTTCAACGTTTAAATGTATTAAATGTAGAAGATTCTACTTTTGAATTAAAAACCATGATAGACTACTTCGACTCTTTATATAATGATTTTGATAAAGAAAGAATAGCTCGTAAAATATTTGATGATTACCAACGAAGTATTCTTATGAAAGTAACAAAACTAATAAAAATTAATAATAAATTAATTCGTAAATTAGATGATATTAAATATAGTTATGATTTAACAGATGAAGATGTTGTTGTTATTGATGAGATAAAAGTTGAATTAGGAACGATTAGAGAAAAATATGATGAAATTATCGAATTACATCGTGCTCATCGAAATAGTTTTAGTCATTTAGGAAAAGAAATGGAAGTTTTAAACGCACGTCTTACACATACTGAAGAAAAATTAGAAACAGCTTTGCGTACTCTAGGAAGTTTAAAAGAAGATGAATTAAGAGCTCGTGAGCAATTAGATGAAATTAAAATAATTTTAAACAAATCTAAAGAGCATATGAAAAGTTATAAACTTCCTGTTATTCCCAAAAAATACTTTGTAGAATTAAGTGAAGCCACAGAAGCTATTGCTAACATGGTAAAAGAATTAGAACGAACACCAATTTCTATAAAAATACTAAACACCAGAGTAGATACAGCAAGAGACCTCGTATTAAAATTATTAAATACAACGAAAGAAACAATTAAAACGGCCAAAATGGCTGAAACTGCAATTGTTTATGGCAATCGTTACCGACCAGTAAATAAAGATGTTGACTTTGGTTTAACGAAAGCCGAAAATGCTTTTTATAAAGGAAATTTTAAATCATCATTAGAAAATGCCATTGTGGCAATTAACATTGTAGAACCTGGAATACACAAACGATTAATGGAAGAATATGGAGAGTAATTATCTTATGAAAAAGATCATGATTGACTTAGACGAGACAATAGTTAGTGGAGGATATATTGAGTCTTTAAATGACTATCTTGGTACAAATTATAAAGTTGGAGATATAAAAGAATATTATATCTCAGATATATTGCCACCAGAAGAAAATGACAAATATTTAGATTATTTTTATGAAAATGTTAATGTATATGATAAAAGTCATGTAATACCTGGTGCATTAGAAGTTATAGAAGAATTAAAAAACTATTATGACATATATATTTGTACAGCTTTCTTTGACAAAAGAAAACCAGAAGCCTGCGCTATTATGGCCAAACACAAATACACTTGGATACTCAAAAATATGCCTTATATTGATCCAAGAAAAATATTATTAACGAGTGCTAAAGAATTAGTGATGTGTGATGTAAAAATTGATGATAAAGTATCTAATTTAAAAAGAGGATATGGCAAGATCAAATTATTATTAACTCAAAAACATAATGAAGACTATTCCGATGAAGAACTTGCCTCTTTAGGAATAATGCGTGTACATAATTGGCAAGAAATTCGAAGTATTTTAATAGAGGGAGTGTTACCACAATGATTTATTTAGATTACAGTGCAACCACGCCAGTAAGTTATGATGTTTTAGAATCATATATTAGAGCAACGAAAGATTTTATTGGTAATCCAAATTCATTACATAGCTTAGGAGTGAAATCTAAAACCTTAATGAATAGTGCAATTAAACAAATTGCGGATCTTTTTAATATTTTAGAAAGTGAAATTACCTTTACTAGTGGTGCAACCGAATCCAATAATATGGCTTTAATTGGTACAGCTCTTGCCAATATGAAAAATGGGAATCATATTATTGTATCTAAATTAGAACACCCATCGATTTATAAGATTTGTGAATATTTAGAATCTATAGGATTTTCGATAAGCTATGTGAATAATGATGCCGATGGATTAATAGATTTTGAAGATTTAAAATCATTAATTCGTCCGGATACAATATTAGTAAGCATTTGTGCTGTAAATAGTGAAGTAGGAATTCGTCAACCCTTAAAAATGATTCGTCAAATCATTAAAAAAGAAAATGCTCAAACATTATTTCATAGTGATATGACGCAAGCAATTGGCAAAATTCCGGTAAGTTTTCATGACGCTGACATGGCTAGTATTTCTGCCCATAAAATATTTGGACCAAAGGGAATAGGTCTATTTTATAAAAATAGCCGAGTTAAACTCTTGCCAATCATTCATGGAAGTGGAAAGAGTAATGATTTAAAACCAGGAACACCAGCCGTTCCTCTAATTGTCGCTTTTTCAAAAGCGTTAAGACTTGCTTTAGTAGATTTAGATAAGCGTGAGAATTTCGTAAGAAGATTAAACGAAAAAATCGTTTCTGAGATTTCTAAACTAGATGGAATAATGATTAATCAAACGAAATATTCAATTCCTCAAATTTTAAATATTAGCTTAATGAAGGTAAGACCAGAAACATTTATTCATGCCATGGAAGAATATGAAGTTTATATTGGAACCAATACAGCTTGTTCTAGTGGCGAATTATCTACAAGTATTATGGCAATATACAATGATAAAAAACGGGCAATGGGAACGATTCGCATTAGTTTGTCTTACGTAACAACAACGGACGAAATTAACCGTTTTCTTAACTATTTTAAAAGCATTTATCATAAATTAAATACCTTATTAGACTAGGTCAAAAGCGATTTAAATTCCTTGTATTTTAAATCGTTTTTTGATATATTATGCAAAGAAAAAAGGTGAGTTATGGAAAAATTAATAATCATTAAATATGGAGAAATGACAACTAAAAAAGATAATATAGGTCTATTTTTAAAAAAATTGAAAGAGAATGTTGAAGTTGCACTAAAAGAAGAAAATATTACTATCAACTACGATAGTGGACGTATGTTTATTTATTGCCATAATCATAATTTTGATTCGGTATTATCTCGCTTGCAAAAAGTCTTTGGAATCCATGAAATTATTATTGGTTATGAATTACCTAGTAATGACTTTTCTTTAATTCAAGATAGTTTACAAGAACTAATCCAAAACGTCAACTTTAAAACATTTAAAATTGAAACCAAAAGAAGCAATAAAAAATATTCTCTAACAAGCCCCGAAATTAGCAAAATATTAGGTGGAACAGTATTAAAAAATAAAGAAGGAGTCTCAGTGGATGTTCATCATCCAGAATTAATTATTCATACAGAAATTCGCTTAGAGAAAGCTTATCTTTATTTTGAAACATATAAAGGATGTGGAGGATATCCTGTTGGAACATTAGGAAAAGGTTTATTAATGCTTAGTGGTGGAATTGATTCACCAGTAGCAGGATATCTAGCAATGAAAAGAGGAGTAAAAATAGAAGCAGTCTATTTTGAAAGTCCTCCACATACTTCAAACCAAGCTAAAAATAAGGTGGAAAGTTTAGCAAAGATTTTAGCCACTTATAATCAAAACGTAAAATTGCACATTGTTAAGTTTACAGAAATTCAAGAAGCAATATATAAAAATATTCCCCATGAATATTTAATTACCATTATGCGTCGAATGATGTATCGTATTTGTGCTATTATTGCCGGAAAATCCAATTGTAAAATTATTGTAAATGGTGAATCAATTGGACAAGTAGCTAGTCAAACACTGACAAGTATGGGAGCAATTAATCGTGTCGTAAATATTCCAGTAATCCGTCCTTTGGCATGTTTTGATAAACTAGAAATCATCGAGATTGCTAAAAAAATAGAAACATTTGAAACAAGCATTCTTCCTTATGAGGATTGTTGTACAATTTTTGTCCCAGACCATCCTGTGATTAATCCTGAGATTTCAAAGTGTGAAGAATATGAAAAATTAATCCCTTATGAAGATCTAATTTATCAAGCAATTCATACTAAAGAAGTAAAATTGATTATTCCAGAAAATAAGGAATATGAAGAGATATTATAAAAATAATAAATAACTAGTAAATTGCTTGAAATAGTTAATAATCATGATTAAAATGTATTATGTTTAATACTATAAAGTTGAAAGTGAATGGGAAAGGATGGTTGGTTATTTATAGAACTAAGTGATTAAAAATAGCTTAATATTGTGTTAACAATCTAAAAAAGGAATCATTTAACCTTTATTCTAAATATAGAATAGAGGTTTTTTATGTTTGGTAATAGTTTATTTTTTTCTTAGAAATAACTAGTAAAGTATTAGAAATAATGATAGAATT
>JAAWDB010000114.1 GCA_022793555.1 Bacilli bacterium | reverse complement strand
TAAAAACCTCCTATCATAATATATGATAGAAGCTTAATTTGTTTCGTCATAAAAAATATCATCAGGTTTCAAATGAAACATTACTGCAATTTCTTTGGCCATTTGATAAGTTACTCTTCGATTATTATGCTCGATTTGCCAATAATAAGCTTTACAAATTTTTAATTTATCGGCCATGTCTTGATAAGTAAAACCATTTTCAACCCGTAAATTCTTGAGTTTAATATTTTCCTTACCTTTCATACATCCTCCAAGCAAAAAATATCATATAATAAAAACTATTTCTTGTCAATTTTGTGTAGTTCTGAATAGGTAGACACCAAACTTAATTTCTCAGTATAGTAATAATAACGAAAGGACAAAAGCTGTATGGAAAACATTAAAAAAGTAGTAGGTAGAAATTTAAAATATTTTCGTTTTCAATCCGGACTATGCCAAGAAAAATTTTATGAAGAGTATAAATTAAATCCGAAATATATGGCATGTGTAGAACGTGGTGAAATAAATGTTTCCATTGAATTTCTAAACAATCTGGCAGAATTACTGGACAAAGATATTATTGATTTTTTTAATACTGATCCATCTCGTATTATTAAAGAAAAACGAATCGATTCCAAAAAAGAAAGTTACTCCAAATAACTTTCTTTTATTTTCTCCACAATCTCTTCAAAATGCATTCCATTACTAGCTTTTACTAAAACAACATCGCCAGATTCTAAAAAGGATAAGAGTTTTTCTTCTAACTCTATTTTATCTTCAAAATAGAAAATACGTTCTTTCGCAAATCCTGATTCAATTGCTCCATCCTGAATATATTTTGCATTTTCTCCATGAAGAAATAAAAAATCAACACTCTTTAAATCCGGAATTTTGCCAATATCAAAATGAATTTTAGAAGCATATTGATTCAACTCTAATACATCACCAAGAACAGCAATTTTACGATTTCCCTGATACTTACTTAAAATATCACAAGCATTCACTAAAGCTTCATAATTAGAATTATAAGTATCATTTAAAATAGTAAGCCCAAAATGATGAATTACTTCCATACGATTACCCGTCAATTTAAAATTTTTTAACCCTTTTTGAATCAAAGAAGATGAAACCCCTAATTGCACAGAAACTGCAATCGCAAGTAAACTATCCATCAAAAAAGCATTGCCCATTACAGGAACTTCTACCATAAATTCCTCTTCCAAAGCTTTAACACGATAATGACTCACTTCATGTTGAATAACTACATCCTTCAAAGAAAAAGAGCCATCCTGACTTTTCATCGTACACCACTCTATATTATAATCTGGTAAATTTACCGACTTTAATAACACATCATCTCCATTAAAAAATAACGGACTATTTGGTTTCATCCCCAAAAGAATTTCTAACTTAGCTTTTAAAATATTTTCTTGTGAACCTAAAATCCCAATGTGCGCTGTGCCAATATTCGTAATCACTGCCATGGTTGGTTGAGCAATTTTAGTAAGTTTTGCAATCTGTCCAAAATCGTTCATCCCCATTTCCAGAACTAAAACCTCTTCATCCTGAATTTCTAAGATACTTAAAGGTAACCCAATTTGACCATTCAAATTTCCTGGAGTTTTAAAAACCGTATACTTTTGACGTAAAATCTCTGCAATCATATCTTTCGTACTTGTCTTTCCAGCACTACCTGTCACTGCAACGACTGGTATGTCAAGAAAACTTCGTTTATAAGCTGCTAATTTTTGAAGAGCTAAAACTGTATCTTCCACCAAAATAATGGTTCGCGATTGAAATTCACTAGGTGATTCATAATATTCGATTCGATCTAGAATACAACACGAAGCCCCTTTTTTTAATGCTTCTAGATAAAACTGATTTCCGTCAAAATTTTCTCCTCGAATTCCCAAATAAACATCATTTGCTTTAATAGTTCTGGTATCATTCGAAAAATGAATAAGTTCCAAATCTTCATTCCCTTGAAGAAGTTTTCCTCCACATTCTCTTAACACATCACTTACATTTAATTGTCTCATTTTTATCCCTCACTTTTATTTATTGAATTAAAATTCGTGCTCCAACTTTTATCCATTTCAAAATATATTCCATATCACTCTTAGTAACAGCTACACAACCTTCGGTATAATCTTTATTCTTCACATGAAGAAAAATTGCTGAACCCTTATTCTTTTCTTTGGGATTCATATTATATTCAATAACAATTCCATACCAATATGTTTTTTCATAATCGCTTAAATGTTCAGCATCATCCCAAAGTATTTGCTTACTACTCTTCATATAAGAATAAGGATAAGTTTGTTCTTCATCCAAAACCCAAACCCATTCATTATAAAATTTAGAATTACTGTCACTGACAAAATAAGCATTTGGTGTAATTTGATAATAAGGATAAAGAAAAGATACATCATCAAGTCCAAAAGCAAACCCCAGTGGAAAATCACCAAGGGGCGTACATCCATCACCTTCTACTTTATCATAAGTGCATCCATTTTTACCAAAAACGACGTTAGAAATACAATGAACAAGTTGCCCATCTTCATAAAGTCCCAATTTTCTTTCTTGATGATCTGCCACCAAGTATTGTTTACTTTTTACGTTTTCTAACACTTGTTTCATAATGCACTCTCCCTAAAAAATCATAATACTTTTTATACGTTTGTCCATATAAATTTTGCACTTCTAAAATGGTTTTCCAAAGACTCTTACTCGCATCCATATTTACTTTCATAGTAAGCTCATAATTAGGATGAATATAAGGTCCAAGAGGATTTCCACCCGCTTTGGATAATTCTAATAAAAAACTAGCTGGATACGTTTGCCGTAACACATCACCAAAACCAGAAACACGACTAGGATAACCCATCCCTTGATAAGTATCGATAACTTTGCTCTCTAGAAAACTTTTTTGAATACTTTTCAAATACTCTGTGGCAATCCGATTATTAATATAAAATGAAAAATCTGATTCAGTTTTTTCTTCTCGTCCATCATAAGGATTAAAAAATAACAATCCTCCTGTACTATGACAATTAATAAACGCAAAAATTTGCTCTTGATGTTTTTTTAAAAACTCAATGACGGCTTTATTTTCTGGAGCATAAACAAAAGAATCCATATTTTCACTTGGCATACCAAAAGGTCCAACGATATTTTTTGGAAATTGGCCATAAATGGGTGATACCATAACACTACCCTCTTCACGACCCAACTCTTTCAACTCTTCAAAATAAGATTCATTATTTTCATTTAAATTAATTCCCATGGCATTCGCAACAAAATTGCCATACATCACAGGAGGAAAAGGATAACAAGAAAACATCTTTTTTAATCGCTTTTGGAGCTCTTCATGCGCGAAACTAAGCCTAGGAATACAATGATAATCTAGATTTTCAAAGGGATACTGATACTCCCAAGGACTTTGGATCACCGCTTGTTTTATATATTGATTCCATAAGTCTTCTAAATTTTTTCTATCAACCTTTTTTTGAACCTTTCCCTCTAAAAATTGTTGAATATGATTTATTGTAATATCCTTACCATAATAATGTTTCCAAAAATCTCGTCGCCAAGATGCCGTTTCTGACAAAGAAAACGCTTGGAAAATACGATGTACACCTTGAATCATTTGATTAGATTTACGATACTTCAAATAATAATCTTTACAAAACCTTTCCATATTAAAATCTTTACTTACTTCATGAATCGCATAAGTGGTAGTAAAAAAACCTTCGGGATTTTGTAAAGGCAAAAAATGAATACGAAATAAATCAGGTTGAAACGATGAAAATACACCATTTCCTAATGCTAAATTTTTCATATAATGTAAAATAAAATCAACACCAATTATCTCATTACCATGAGCACCACCCATATAAACAATTTCATAAGGACCATGCCCAATCGAATAATGAAGAAGCGGAAACCCACAAATACTTTTTCCAATTGGTTGGTGTTCTTGCACCCAAAACTGATTCTGAGGATTTTCTAAAATTTCTTTTAATAAACGATGAAATGAATCATAATTTAATAAACGGTAGGGAATATCATACATACAAATCACCTAATTAATAGTATTTATTATACTAAAAATCTAACACAATAACAAATTGAAAAAAAAGACCTTAATCCAAAGCCTTTTCACTCTTATTTTTAAACTTCAAAATAATTGGTGTCCCAATCAAATCAAAATTCTCTCGAAGTTTATTTTCTAAATACCTTTCATAACTAAAATGAACTAAACCCTTATTATTAACTTGAAATGTAAATTTTGGGGGCTTACTATCGGTTTGAGAAACATAATAAATTTTTAAACGTTTTCCCTTATAAGAAGGTGCTTCATGAAGTCTTACAGCTTCTTCAATCACATCATTTATAAGACTCGTCATAATGGTTTTACGATTATTCTGATAAGCATGAATAATAGCTGGCATTAACGTATGAATACGTTTTTTGGTTAAAGCCGATAAAAAAACTACTTCAACATATCTTAAAAACTGAAACTCATAATATAATTTTTCTTTCCAACGTTTCATTTCTTGATCAGGATTCTTAACGGTATCCCATTTATTAACAACTAAAACGATTCCTTTTCCTGCTTCTTCGGCAAAAGATACAATATGCTTATCATGTTCCATGATGCCTTCGGATGCATCAATAACAAGTACACAAACATCACTTTCCTCAATGGCTTTCATACTCCGTAAAAGACTATATTTTTCGATACTCTCATAAATTCGTCCTCGTTTACGAATACCTGCCGTATCCACCACTACATAATCTTCTCCATGATAAGTAAAGCGAGTATCAATCGCATCTCTAGTCGTTCCAGCAATATCACTAACAATCGAACGTTCCTCATTTAATAAAGCATTCATTAAACTACTTTTTCCCACATTTGGACGCCCAATAAAACAAAACTTACAAAGATCTTCGCTATCTTTTTGATTCACTGAAAAATCTTTCGTAATTTCTTCTAACAATTCCTCAAACCCGAATTTATGAGATGCCGAAACCCCAATCACCGTTTCAAAACCAAGTTCATAAAAAGCATAAACCAAATCCTTACGAGCTACATTATCAATTTTATTTACAACGACGATCACCCGTTTATTCGTCTTTAATAACATATCCCGAATTCGGTAATCATTTTCATTTAATTCGGACTTTCCATCCACTACAAATAAAACCAAATCCGCTTCATCAATTGCAAATGTAGCTTGCACTAAAATATCTTCTTTAAAATTATCATGTCCTAAATCAAGTCCACCCGTATCAATTAAAAAGAAAGATTTATTCTGATGATGTACCACGCCATAAATACGATCTCTAGTAATTCCTGGAGTATCCATAATAATCGCTTTATCCTCTTTAATCAAACGATTAAAAATCGAACTCTTTCCCACATTTGGTCGTCCAATTAAACAAACGGTTTGCATAAAACTCATCCCCTTTCAGTAATGCCCTATTCTATCACACAACCCTATTTTTTTCAAATTAGCTTTCACACATATTTTGATCCACTTCAACATGAGCATAAGCTCTTTTATTCTTAGCATAAATTCGCACTTTTATATTATCCATTGAACTATTATCACGCGGATCCAGAATATAACTTCCCGCCACATCTTGATCCTTTTTTAAAGCTCCTAATTTAACAAGTTCCCCAACAGTAAACTCTTTATCCATCCCTGGTTCATAAATGTTTGCACCATATTGCTTCGCTGCGGTTTCAATAAAATCAATTTTTTCACAAAACATATCCTCTTTTAAATGAACGGAAACATTAATTGCACTAGAAACTGCAAGCGTTGCTAAAATTCCCAGTAAAGAAATTACTGCGAGTAACTCAATCAAAGTAAAACCGTTTTTTTTCATCATCTCACCTATTATTAATATACCACGAAACAATTCTTTTGAACAAAAAAATAAATGAGAAATGCTTTTTATAGCAGAGCGCTTTAATTCTTGTTATAATGAAAAAAATAAGGATGTGATCCAATGATTAAATTAGAAAACGTTTCCAAAACTTATCATTCAAAAGATAAAATTCCTTGTACTGCCCTTTCAAACATCAATTTAGAGTTACCCAATAAAGGTATGATTTTTTTACTTGGAAAAAGTGGTTCAGGTAAATCAACATTGCTCCATATTTTAGGAGGTCTAGATAAATTCGATAATGGCTCTATATGGATCGATGATAAATCATTAAACAATTTTTCAGAAAAAGAACTTGATGCCTATCGAAACACTTATGTCGGATTTATCTTTCAAGACTTCCACTTATTAGAAAACTACAATGTCTATGAAAATATTAAAATGGTGCAAGAACTCCAAAATAAAAAAACGACCAATGAAGAAATCGATCCCTTACTAAAAAAATTAGATTTAGAAAATTTAGGAAATCGTCAAATAAAAGAATTGTCTGGTGGTCAAAAACAAAGAGTTGCTTGTGCTAGAGCTCTTATCAAAAATCCCAAAATGATTCTCGCCGATGAACCAACAGGAAATCTTGATCAAGCATCCAGTGAACAAATTTTTAAAATTTTAAAAACAATTTCCCAAGAAAAACTCGTCATTATTGTCACTCATGATCAAGACTCTGCTCATCGATACGCCGATCATATTATCCAGATAAAAGATGGTCAAATAGATGGCGAATTAGAGCACAAAGAGGAAGAAAAAAAACAAGACTTAATCTTAAAATCTGCGAAACTTCCCCTGATTTATCGTTTCAAAATGGTCAAAAAAAATATCAGTTCAAAATCATTTAAAGCCCTGATGAGCATTATCTTAACTACTTTTGCTTTAATTTTTGTAGGAATTTCTCTAAGTATCCTAATGTATGATGAAAATACTTTAATTATGAAAGTAATGAAAGATAACCATGCCCCCATCTACCGTTTAGAAAAAATCGAAAAAACAAACTATGGTAGTGAATTATTGGAATTAGAAGAAAGTGACTTACAAGAACTAGAAAAAATCGCAGCAAACACCGTTAATCCTATTTACAAAATTAGCGATAATGGAGAACCTTTAAATTTCGCTTGGAATCAAGAAGATGATGGACTTTACGACAATTATATTGACTATGGATTCCAAAAAATAACCGAATTTGTCGAGATAAAAGACGATTCCTTAATTGATCACTTAATTGGAAACCTTCCAAGCTCTGACCATGAATTAGTAATTCATAAATACCTTGCAGAATACATCATGCAAATTGGCATATATGATAGCGAAAACAACTTATATAAACCCGTTTCTCTAGAAACAATAATTACTGACCATCGCCCCTTAAAAATGGGAAACAATACCGTCTATATTAGTGGGATTGTCGACGATGATAATACCCTATTTCAAAAAAATCGTGAATTAAATAAATGGGGCCCTTACTTACCTAGTTATTTAAAAAAAGATTATATGAAAAAAGGCCAAACCGTTTACGTAAAAGGATTCACAAAAATTGTTAATACAAGTATCAATCAAAATGATTACCTTTCTAAACTAACAATTCATGGTGATCTTTTTGAAAACAACTTATATCCACTCCAAAAAGAAATTACTTTCATTGGTACAAACATTGAACAAAGAACAGAATTACAAAAAGATGAAGTCGTTCTATCGATGAGCTTATTAAAAAACATCGATGAGTCTTTTGAAATGACTTATAAAAATTATTTTCTAAAAAATCCTATCAATGAAAATAATATCATTACTTTTCTAAAAGAATACTTAGAAAATCATCAAATTCCTATAAACCTTACACTTGCAGAACTTGAAAAAAATGAAATAAAAGATCTAGGAATCTTAAAAATCATTGGTATATCAATAGATAATTGTACTTATATCAGTAATAAGTGGTTAGAAGATTATCATCCCAAAACCGTAACTCTAACAAGTGTGTTAGTAAATGAAAAGAATAGGGATAATCTAAAACGCGTTTTAAACAAAACTTCCAAAGGCGTAGGTTATGAAAACAAATTATACACTTGTTTTCAGATGAACTTTCTAAATGATATTATAAGTCAAACAGAAGCGAATCGCCAAATGAAACCTTATATCATATTAATTTGTTTCATTTTTATTCTCTTCGCCATTTTACTAAACTTTAACCTCCTTACTACTTCCATTCAAAACAGTAAAAAAGATATTGGTATTTTAATGGCTTTAGGAACGAGTAAAAAAGATATTATCAAAATATTTCTTTATGAAACTCTAATAATGAATGGTATTTCGGCTTTCTGTAGTCTCCTTGGTTTTCTAAAAATTAGTAACTGGATCAATCAATCCGCCAGCGATAGGCTTTTTTATCAAACGAGTCTTATCCTCATAAATCCTTTAGTAATTACAACAATATTATGCTTTACCATTATTATTTCTTTAATAATTACAGCTTTTAATATTAAACAAATCACCAAAATAACCCCAATAGACGCCATAAATAGCAAATAAAAATCGAAAATTATTAACCTTCAATTTCTTAAATTAAAATTTAAACCGCACCACTAGGTGCGGCTTTTTGATATAATATAAAGAGCACAACCCGACAAGAAGACGCATTTATATGAAGTATAAACATTTAACAACCAAAAAGAAAATAGAAATTGATATTTTACTGGAACACGCAAATTTTAGTTAACTTCATCAATTCTCAACATCTATCTCATTTTTCATTTCATGGAAATTCAAACTGAAAAAGAAATCTTATATACTTTTTTATTATTTCTTTTTCTCTATTGTTACTATATATCCGTGAGTTTTAGCAATTTTCATAAGCGTTTCAAATGTAAATTTCCTCTTACCTATTTCATACCCTTGAATTGTAGAGCCTTTTAAGCATATACTTTCTCCAAATTCATCCTGAGTTAAACCGATTGTCTCTCTAAGCATTTTCATAACAAATTTATTTTCGTAATCATTAGCTATTATCTTCATAAAATCTCCTTTACTTGACATAACATACAATATGACCGTACAATTTTATTATAAAGACAAGTGTTACACCAGCATCAAAGAAAAAGATATGAATAAAAAAAGAAAATAAGTGGCATGATAAAACATTTTAGATGGAATCTAGAGCATAAAATTTCTACTCCTTTCCACTTATATAAATCTAGTATATTTTTCCTCAATTTATTATATATCGTTTTTCTTCTATATTTGAGTATAGACACAATTAAAAGGTTATTAAAAAATCGAAAGTTTTTAACCTTCGATTTTTTAAAATGCTTCAATATTTACTCGTACTTTGCCAAGTTGATGTAAATAAGCATAAGCCTGAATAAGTGTTCGAATACTTCCTGCTACCTTACCAGATTTTCCGATTACTGCTCCCATCATAGACTCTGGAACCATAATATCGAGTACAACTACATCTTCTTCTTGAAAACTTTGAACACGAATTAAATCTGGTTCTTTGCAAATACTTTTAACCACAAATTCAGCATACTCTTCGAAATTCATTACTTACCTGCTTTAACTTTTGAATCTGCAAATTTTTTCATGATTCCTTGTTTACTTAAAATACTACGTACAGTATCGGTAGGAATTGCTCCATTTTGCATCCAATATAAAGCACGTTCTTCATTTACAGTAATAGGACAATCTTTTTTAATTGGATCATAAGTACCAACAGACTCTAAAAACTTTCCATCTCTTGGACTTCTAGAATCAGCGGCTACAATTCGATAAAAAGGTTTTTGTTTAGAACCCATTCTTTTAAGTCTTAATTTAACTGCCATAATTTTCCCTCCTTAAATAGCTAGAAATAATATACTACAAAAAAATATATGCGTCAACCCAAAAACATTGACGCCTAAATAATTTTATTTTTTTAAAACTTTTATCCCTTGAGAATCATAACATAACCAACTATATTTTACCCTTCTTTACAAGAGTATATCAAAACAAAAAAAACAGTTGAAATGTTCAACTGCATAAACTTTAACCTAAATATTCGGTGTCGACTTTCGAAATTTCTTCTTCATCAGCCATTGTTATTTCTTCATCATCAATGATTTCTTCGTACTCATCTTCATCTTCTTCAACAGGAACTTTTAATTTTGTATCGCCAACAACTTCAATTCCTAATTCTTTTTCAATGTCAAGATGAACCATGCCATTTTCCACTGAAACATTCGTAACCGTTGGTTGTCTTAAACTTCGAACGATAATTTCGGCAGCATCCGTTAAATGTTGATCATCTTTCAAACGGATCTTCATCGGATCACTATATTGAAATCTCGCACTACTTACTGTCGTTTTTGTATCGTTTTCATAAGAATACCAAACATTGACATCAAATTCTCCACTAACTAAAACAGCACCATTATTATTTCTTCCACGAAAACTATGATTAATCACCCAACAACCTAAAACCGTATCAGGTCGTTCATTCGTGTTCATTTGAAAATGAGAAGTTGTCGTCTTCTTCGCTTTTCCAATCACCGCTTTCGTTACAATTTCTTTAAAACTTGCCATGGAATACCTCCTCTAATTTAATCTCTGCGAATGACCCAGTTTTGTTTCAAAGAATATTTATAACTTGAATTATTTCACTATTTTCGATAAGATGAACAAAGAAAAGAGGATATTTATGGATTGTTTATTTTGTAAAATCGCGAAAAAAGAAATACCAGGTCATATCATTTATGAAGATGATACAGTTATAGCATTTTTAGATATTCACCCGAATGTCGATGGTCACACTCTAATTATTCCCAAAAAACATTTTGAGGACTTTACTGAGTTAGATAAAGAAACGTTATTTCATATGAAAGAAGTCGCTGCAAAATTATCAGAAGAAATAATGGAAAAATTGCACAAAAAAGGAATGACTTTAACAATAAATTATAAAGATGCTCAAGAAATCAAACATGTACATCTTCACTTACTTCCCGATCTTCAACACAAAACCAAATTACATCCACTTGAAGAAATACTATCTATGATTAAAAACGAAAAAAGCAGAGTGTAAAAAACTCTGACTTTTTTAAATTTTATTTTTTAAAACCACCGTGGTCATTTCTTTAAAATTCAACTCTTTTAAAACTTCTTTAATATCTGCAAGTTTTATACTTTCAAATATCTCTTTTTGATTATCTAAAAGTTCTCCATACTTCATTATTTGCTCTTGTAAATTCATATTTACTTCAGTAATATCATCAAAGCTTAAAACCATATTAGCAATTGCTGAATGAAGTTTTCGCATTAAAGTCTTTTCATCCATTGCCATATGCATCAGCTTCGATTTTAATATAGGAATCACTTCATCGGGATACTTCGATTCACCATTTAAAAACAAACAAACATAATGTCCAATAATTGCTTTTTCAAAACCCAAACTAACAATTAAATCCTTAGAAAGTAACTCTTCATAAATATCCGAAGTCGCTCCAAAATTACTATTTAACAATAACGTGAATAACAAACGTAACTTATAATCATTTTTCTCCTTAAAATTCTTTCGGGGTATTTTTACTCCAATTCGAAATTTTGGAACCTCAACATTCGCTTCGATTTCTTCATATTCCTTTTGCACCTTAATTGGTTCTCTTAATTCTTTTCGCTTTGGATTTTTCCACTCACCAAGATCCATTTCTTTCATTTTATCTTTAATAATGGTAGCCACTTCATAAGGATTAAAATTTCCTGTTGCAATAAAAAACATATTCATCGGATGATAAAACGCTTGATAAGCATTTAAAATGTCATCCAAAGTAGTTTTTAAAATATCTTCTTTAGTTCCCGTAATATAGTGCTGATGCTTATCATTTTTAAACATATTTTTAAAAGTTCCATAATACAAAAGATTTCCTGGATTATCTAAATCCATTTTATTTTCTTCCACAATAATATTTTTCTCATTTTGAACCATTTTATTAGAAAACGATGGTGTCATCACAAATTCCACCAAATGCTCTAAATTTTCTCGCAAATGTTTTGTTCCATAAACCTCATACGAAGTATAATTAAACGTTGTAAAAGCATTCACATCACTGCCATTTTGCTGATAAAAAGTTTGTGCATCACCACCGCCCTTTTCTTGAAAATTCAAATGCTCTAAAAAATGGGCGACTCCATTTGGAACGGTATATTTTTTATTCTGAATTTGAAACTCGGTATCCAAAGAACCATATTTTACCGATAACGTCAGATAATATCCTTTTGCTTTTTCATGAACCCACATCATTATTGGTAAGCCATTTTCCGCCACATCATAATAAATTGTTTCATTTAAACCTTGTAACTTAATTTCCTTCATGACTTAC
>JAAWDB010000009.1 GCA_022793555.1 Bacilli bacterium | reverse complement strand
TGAGGAATATAGTGTTTTTGGATTAGCTTCATTTACGATAATGTCATAAATTTTTTCTATCAGACTGTTTTTTATTTTCCATTTGTTTAAAAAGTTCATAATGTTTTGTAAACTTTCAAATCCTTCCACAGTATTTTCTTTTAAATAGGATTTGATTTCTTCTTTGGATGATTTATTTCCATATTTAAGTCCTAAAGTGAAATTTCGACTGGTCTTACTATTTGCAGTCATTAAAAGATCCCCAATTCCACCGTATGTTAAAATTGTTTTTTCATTACCCCAAATTTTTATAATGATGCTTTGTAATTCTTGGATCATTTTAGTAATGTATCCATAGTAAATACTATCTGGAACTTTTAAACCATTTAGTATTCCACTACCAATAGCATATATATTTTTTAGAACAGAACAAAGTTCTAGGCCATGAATATCACTAGTGTAGTGGTACGTAAATTGTTCTGGTAAAAGTCGATCTAATTTTTTATAGCCAATTTTATTGGATCCACCAAATGAGAAATAAAATGGACCTTCAAGTATTAAATTTGCAGCAAATGTAGGTCCTGCAAAAAAAGTGTAAGAATTACATTTGAGATATTTTCTAGTATAATCTGAGAAAAACTCGATTTTCTCTAAATCCATACCTTTCGTTCCTACAAGAATAGGTGTATTTTTTTTGTAGAAAGGTTTAATGTTAGTTAATGTTTCTTTAAAGTATTTACTACTAACCATAATAATGATGATAGAAGCATCTTCTAAAACGATTTGATAATCGTTTGATAAAATGACATTACTGTCGTATTTTATTTTTTTTGACAAAAATTCAAATTTATGATTTTTATTAAATTTGGAAATTAAGTTTTCTTGTTCTGTCCATAAATAAATGTCATTATCTTTTCTTTTTTGTAATTGATAGGTTAGGGCAGTGCTATAAAGACCTGTTCCTAAAATTGCAATTTTCATTTTATTCACCTTTCATTTCTTTCCAAATACGATTTAGGCTTTCTTCGTATTTATTGTTTTTCTTATGATAATACTTTTTTCCTTTTAATTTTTCGGGTAAATACTCTTGAGTAACATAGTCATTTTTGTAGTTATGAGGATATAAGTAGGTTGTACTTGAAGTTTTAATATGATTTGGGACATTGCCAGTACTTCCTTTATGAATATCGTTTAATGCTTCATCAAGAGCTAAATAGGTACTGTTACTTTTTGGAGATAACGCCATTTCTGTCACTACAACGCTTAAAGGAATTCTAGCTTCTGGTAGTCCAATTAATTCGGCAGCATGTATGGCTGCCATAACTTTTGGCCCCATAGCGGGATTAGCTAGACCAATGTCTTCGTAGGCGATAACACTCATTCTTCGGTAAATGCTATCTAAATCTCCAGCTTCAATTAATCTTCCTAAATAATGAATCGCTGCATCAGGGTCGCTTCCTCGAATAGATTTTTGGAAGGCCGATAAGACATCGTAATGTCCATCTTCGTTTTTATCATGAAAGAAAACGGGCTTAGATTGAATTTTTTTAACTACTTCTAAGGTAATGTGTTGGTCGTTGGTAGAATAATAAGCAATTTCTAATAAGTTTAGAGCACTTCTAAAATCTCCTGAAGACGAATATGCAATATATTTTAAGGCTTCTTTATCGATTACCACATTATCTAAATATTTACTTGCTCGCTTTAATCCTTCAATGATTTCTTCTTCAGTTAGTTCGTGTAGTTCAAAAATTTGAACCCGACTACGAATAGCAGGATTTATTTTATGATAGGGATTAGAAGTTGTTAGACCAATAAGAATAATTAAGCCTGATTCTAAGTGGGGGAGGAGAATGTCTTGCTTATCTTTATTCATACGATGAATTTCATCGATGATGACAATCATTTCTCCATACATTTTGGCTTCTTCAATGACAATATCAAAGTCTTGTTTGTTATTAATTGTCGCATTTAAAAATCGATGAGGAATTTTTAATTCTTCAACCATGGCAGATGCTATTGAAGTTTTACCAATTCCTGGTTTGCCATAAAGAATAAATGAAAAAATCTTTTTGTTTTGAATAAGATTAGATAAAATCATTCCTTCTCCTATAAGATGCTTTTGACCAATAACATCGGCGAGTTTTTTTGGTCTTATTTGATTTGCTAACAATTCCATAACATCACCTTATTTATTATATCATACCAATTTGTTTGACGGAAGTTATCTCGCTATTTTATAATAATGATGAAGGTAGGAATGTTATGAATAATGTAAATTGTGATTTGGATATTTGGATGACTTCGTATTTAAATTATTTACAATTTGAGCGAAAATTATCTTTTAATTCATTGGAATCTTATCGTTATAATTTACAAGCTTTTTCAAAATTCTTGAAAGAAAAAAAATTGTGTTCTTTTTTGTGTTGTCGAAGAGATATTGAAGATTTTTTGGATTACTCTCATTTAAAGAATGTTACAACACGATCACATTATTTAACTTGTCTTCGATCTTATTATCAATTTTTAATTGAAGAAGAAGTTATTTATAGTGGAAAAAAGATAGAAAATAATCCTTGCGATTTAATTCCTTTACCAAATACCCCTAAGAAGATTCCACAATATTTAACTATTGAAGAGGTTGATCGTTTGTTAGATGTTCCACTTCATTCTCCTTATGATTTTCGAAATAAGGCAATGTTAGAACTTTTATATGCGTCAGGAATGCGAGTAAGTGAACTTGTTCATTTAAAAATTCAAGATATTGACTTTGATGAAGATTTTGTTCATGTTTTAGGAAAAGGGGATAAGGAACGAATTGTACCAATAAATGATTCTGCCAAAAAAGCTTTACTTGTTTATATTAGAGAATATCGTCCACAGCTTTTAAAGAAGAAAACTAGTGATTTTTTGTTTATTAACAATTTAGGTAAAGGAATATCACGGCAAGGTTTTTTTAAAATTATTAAAACACTTTGCGCTCAAAATGGTATTCATAAAAATATTCATCCACATCTTTTACGTCATTCTTTTGCTACTCATTTGCTTAATAATGGTGCAAATTTACGAATTGTTCAAGAATTATTAGGGCATAGTGATATTTCTACTACGCAAATATATACGCATATTAGTGATGAAAAGAAAAGAAGTGATTATAATTATCATCCACGTAATAAAAAAGAAGAGAATTAACATCATTCTCTTCTTATACTCATAATAATTAACGACTTTGTTCGTTATTTTTGTTATTAGATCTATTAGAGTTTTTGTTGTTATTATTGTTTTGATTATTATTAGATCTTTTTGAGTTATTATTACGAGAATTTTGTTTTTGATTATTATTTTGTCTACTCATTTTCTTTTACCTCCCACTATTATTATGTGAGGAATCTATTTCTTCATTCAAAAAAATCACATTATTTTGTGGTAATAATTGGTTATGAAAGAACAAGTTTGTTCATAAAATTTAATGGTGATTAATATGTCATTTTTAGCTCCATTACTAGTAACTACAATAGCAGGGCTTTCGACTGTACTAGGATCTTTTGTTATTTTCTTAAAATGGAAAGAGCAAAACGTCAATCGATTTATAACATTTTGTTTAAGTCTTTCTTTGGCTGTTATGATTGGTCTTTCTGTAACTGAATTAATTCCGGAGTCTACTTATGTTATCATTACTAACTATCGTTTGTTCAAAGGAATATTTTGTTGTTTTATTATCTTTTTTATTGGCGTTTTTTTGGTCTTGTGGTTAAATAAAAAAATGGATGCGGGATCGATGAAGCAAGAGGATTTGTATAAGTTAGGAATTTTATCTATGTTAGCATTAATTTTGCATAATTTGCCAGAAGGAATCGCAACATTTATGAGCAGTTATAAGGATATGAGTTTAGGTATTAAACTTGCCATTGCAATAACTCTTCATAATATTCCTGAGGGAATTACAATTGCAGTACCTATATATTATGCAACAAAGAACAAAAAGGAAGCAATTTGGAAAACTTTTTTATCTGGACTTACTGAACCTTTAGGAGCAGTTTTAGCTTATTTGTTTTTGGCAAATTATATCACGGATATATTCATTAGTTTAGTTCTTTTGTTTGTGGCTGGGATTATGATATCTTTGTCTATTCAAAAACTTTTTCCTGAAGCTTTAAAATATCGAGAGAATAATTATATTCTTTTAGGGATGGGAGTAGGGATCTGCTTAATTTTGATTAATTATTTTATCCTATGAAATTGAAGACTTTGAAGATTGTATTTTGTGATTAAAATGAAATAATATTTTAATTGTTTAAATAACTGGGTTATATTTAATAGTTTTTCTTGTAAATTATGCATTTTTTTGCTATTATATTACGAAAAAGTGGGGGTGGTTTTATGTTTTATCCATTAAACCGTGATTTGAAGAGATCTTTTTCTGAATTTTTCTTCTTAAAAATTTTTTGTATATTATATTTTGTGCTTTATTTGCTATTTATTTTAGTCTTTAAATTAACTTTTTCTTGGTCTATGGCGATTTCGTTTGCAATTATCGTATTTCTTATGTTTCTTTATATTATGTATAGAAAAAGAAAAATGAAAATATCATTAGATCATCTTTGGCTTTCGGAAACTGAAAGAAAGATAGAAAAGGTTAGAGTAGTATTAGAAGAACATGGTTTTTATTCTAATAATGAAAAATTATTTCTTTTAATGGATTATTATAAAGGAAAGATTAAAAGTGAAAATCATAATGATATATT
>JAAWDB010000113.1 GCA_022793555.1 Bacilli bacterium | reverse complement strand
CGATAAAGTTATTACTAAAAATACCTTCTTTGTCAATTTTTGGAGCATATCCTGTACCATTAATTATAGTTAAAAAGGGTTCTTCTTTTACTTGTTTTAAAACACTGAAACGATTTTGAAATCCAATAATATCGTTTTTTAAATGGTTCTGGTTTGCAGTAGTTTCACCAACTATTCTAAAATCAGTTTCCCAAGCTTCAAAGTTTAATAGGTCTAAACATTTTTCTGATTTTTCTTCTAAAGTATTAAAACTTTTTCCAAATAAATCTAGACCATTTCCAGTGGCGATAAACAATTTATCTTTCCATATTTTTTTGATATCTTTTTTTCTTTTTAGTAAATCCGTTCTAGCAATTTCAAAATTTTCTTTGTTGCCACTTCCTATGTAAAAAATATCATATTTAGTAAAATCGATAGGATCATCAACAGTAAGAAAATGGGTAATTACTTTAACGTTATGATGTTCTAAATGTTTTATTAGTGCTTTAACGTTGCCATTTTCCCCATAAAGATTTAATAAGTCGTAATAAAGATGGGCAATTTTAATGGTTTCCATGTTCATCCTCCTCAATTAGTTTATGAATGATAGCGGTCATGTCAAAGCAGACCATAGTGTAAATGTTTCCAGTTGTTTTTTCTTTTATAATTTTTAGTAATTGGTTTAAGTCATCTACTAATATTAATTTATCGTTTTTAATTCCTGCATAGCTAAGACGAGTGGCTACGTCATATTTAAAACGGCCAATACATAATATAGAATCGATTTCTTCGTCATTTAATAATTCAAACTCAACATCCCAAAGCCAGCTTAAATCGTTGTATTTATATCTTCTTGATACATTGTCGAAACCAAGGATAACTGTTTTTTTGCCTTGTTCATTCGTAATATATTTTAAACTTTGATAGTAGCTAAGAGGATTTTCATTTTTACTTTCTAGCATGGTGATATTACGATTAGCAATTTTGTATTGATGTCCTCGTTTGGCAGCAATTTCATTTTTGTTTAACGCATATATGATATCTTCATTTTTAACACCTATTGTATCACAAAGGGCAAAGGCAGCAGTAGTTGCATAAGCGACATATAGAATATTTTTATTTAAATGGATATCTGTTTTATTAATTTTTAAAGAAAGATTGTCTAAATCAATATTAGTTCCTTCATAATCGGGTGTTCCTCTTTTGAAATCACAATTTTTGCAGTAATAATTCCCTATGTGTCCGTAATGGTAGTAATTATAAGTTAATTTTTTGTGACAATTTGGACAATAAGCGTTATCTATATTTTTATTTTTGGGGGAATTGTATGAATCTTTGGTTTTGTTGATTCCATAGGTGATAATTTTTCCTTTGAAATTTAATTTTGTTTTTTGCAGACCAGGGTCATCGGCATTTAAAATGATGGTTGTCGATTTATCGACTGCATTTATAATGCTTTCGTAAACTAGATCAGGAGAACCATTTCTAGCAGTTTGGTCTCTTGTAATATTAGTTAGGACTAAATGGGTCATTTTATTTTTTCCAAATGCTAAATGTAGGTGTTTTTCATCAATTTCTAATAGCAAAACATCATGTTTAAATCGACCAAAAATATTACAATTATTTAAAATTAGGGTGGTTATGGCTCGAATTCCATTAGATCCTGATTCGTTATAAACCACATCATATCCTGCATCTTTTAGGATGTGGGCGATTAATGAAGTTGTACTTCCTTTGCCACTAGAACCAGTTACACCAATGACATATTTGGGGTATTTAATTTTTTCTAATATTTTTTGATTGATATTGTATGTAATGCTTCCAGGAAAGACACTTCCATTTTTTTTAAATATTTTACAAATTAATGTAAGTAGTTTATTCAATTCTATTTGAAAAGCTCTAAGCATAAATTCTCACCATATTCATTATAACAGAAAAATAATAATTTCCAAATTTTTTCTTGATCTAACTACTGTTCGACATAATTGGGGAAAATACGACAGAAATCATGTTTACTTCCCACTTATCAACTATTATAATTTAACTTATAAAAAATAGAGGAGAGTAGATTATGAATCAAGGTAATTTGAAGTTAGAGAAGTTTCAAAATAAAGGTAAAAAGAAACAACGTCAAGTTTTTTTAACCCTTGGTATTGTAGTAGTTTTATTGGTAGCAGCTGTTTTGATTTATCGAAGTTATGCTGTGTATCAGGAACAGCAGGAGTATGATGCAATTGAAGGTAAGGTTCCTGGTTATAATGATAATTATGATGTAAAAGTTGCACTTACTATTGATGGTGTGGGATCGACTACATTTCCAGCAAAGGGAACAAAAGCAGTTGATAGTATTGTATGTGATAAAGGAGCTAATGGGGTTTGGGATTATACGAACTGGACATTATTAGTTCGAAATTTAACTAATACAAGAACAAGATGTCAAGTTAATTTTGTAAGTAAATATACAGAAGGTATCTTAAATGGAACGGATCCCGTATTACAAGAGGGAATGGTGCCAGTTACTATTGAGAGTAATGGTGTAGTGAAGAAAGCTAAGCTTGGAAGTGATTGGTATAGTTATGCAAATAAGAGATGGGCGAATGCGATCATATTAAATGATAAGAATGAAAAATATGGAGAGGGTGAAGTGATACCTGAAAGTGCCATAGAATCTTATTTTGTGTGGATACCAAGATATCGTTATAAAATATTTAATGATGGAAATTATCCAACTCAGACTGGAACATTAACAAATAATGCTTTGCCGAGTGAAGCTAAAACGATAGAGGTTGTATTTGAAACAAATACAACTGCTAAATCGAATGGAACAGGAGTTGGACAATGGTTAACACATCCAGCATTTACGTCATTTGATACAAATGGAATATGGGTAGGCAAGTTTGAGACCGGATATAAAGGAAGTACAGATACGGGTAGTGCTCAGAAGAATGTAAATGAACCTGCTAGTGTTCAGATTAAGCCGAACGTAAATAGTTGGAGAAGTATTCAGGTTGCCAATGCTTACCTTACTAGTTATGATTATAAGAGAGAATATAATTCACATATGATGAAGAACACCGAATGGGGAGCAGTTGCATATTTACAACATAGTAAATATGGAAGTCAAGCTAGTGTTAGAATCAATAATAATAGTAGTTATGTAACTGGATATGCTGCTACAAAGGAGCCAACATGTGGATATACTGGAACAAATGAAGAATGTAATAAATATGGTACAGATGCAAGCATTACTCAACCTTATAATACAGCTGTAGGATATACAGCAAGTACAACTGGAAATATAACAGGTGTATACGACATGAGTGGTGGAGCATGGGAATATGTCATGGGTATTATGGTTGATAAGAATGGAAAACCGATGAGTGGACGAAATAGTTTGTATAACTCGGGATTCAATGGAACCTTTGGTTGTCCAACTTGTGATAGTGATAAATCTGGATTAACAGAGCTTACAACAGGTCATCCGTTTCCAACGGATACTAGATATTACGATCAATATGCTTATGCAGAAAATGATGAAACATATAATCGTCGAATTTTAGGAGATGCTACAGGAGAGATGGGCCCTTTTGCAACAGCTACATATGGAACTCAAAAGAGACAAATTGGATCATGGTATGCCGACGAGGCTTGGTTTGTCGTGTCTTGGTATCCTTGGTTCAATCATGGTTATGATTTCTCTGTTGGTGCCGATGCTGGCGTGTTTGCTTTTGACTATACGGCTGGTGCAGTATGGAATCCTACTAGTTTTCGCGTAGTTCTAAGTATCTAACGCTGTAGCGTTAGATTTACCCTGCGCTTGCAAGCTAATTTCGAAGAAATAGATATATAATTAAATCATTTTGATTTTGAAGAAAGCTCTTTGCTCCCTTTTTGTCAAAGAGCTTTTTGCTTTTTATTACCAACCAAAGGTTGGTAAATGATAGTGCGCGCTTTTTTTGAGTAAAAAAAGGGCGTGTAATTTTGGGATAAAATTATTAAATTTTATCGCTAAATAGTTACATTTTTGTTTTTTTATTCTTAGATATGACAAGTAATGACAATTTTTGATAAAAGTTTTATTTTTACTTTGACTTTTTTTTAGTAATTCAATATAATAATT
>JAAWDB010000112.1 GCA_022793555.1 Bacilli bacterium | reverse complement strand
GGTCCCTTCAAAACCAAATAGATATTTTAGAAACAAATATTGCTAATGACGTTAAAATCCCATCCTCTGTCAAAAATGTTTTAAATAATCCGCGTTTAGAAGGAATACATGGAACAATTGGAAAACTAATTGAAGTAAAACAGCAATATCTTGATGCCATCGATGTGGCTCTTGGTGCGAGCAATAACTTTATTATCGTCGAAAATGAAACATCCGCTAAAAAAGCGATTTCTTATTTAAAAGAGAATCGTCTGGGTAGAGCAACATTTTTTCCTAAAAATATTATCAAAGGAAAAAAACTAGATAACGAAACCCGAAATTTATTAATTGGTGAAAAAGGGTATGTAGGTATCGCCTCAGAACTTGTTACCTTTGAAGAACAATATCGTAATATTATTGAAAATCAACTAGGCAATATCATTATTGTAGATAATATGGATACCATGAATCAAGTAGGTAAAAAATTAAATTACAAATACCGTATTGTAACCCTTGCAGGAGAAATACTTCATACAGGAGGGTCTTTAACTGGTGGAAGTACCAAAAAGAATAATAGCAGCTTAAATGATAAACTAGAATTAGAAAAAAAACGGAACCAATTTCAAGATCTTAATGTAAGGTTAGAAAGTCTTACAAAACAAGAAGAGCAAATGGACATTGAATTAACTCAAATGTTAAATCAAAAACTTGATTTTGAACAACGGTTAACCATTTTAAAAAGTCGGATAGAAGAAAACCAAACACAACATTTAACAACAAAAACAGCATTGCAAGAAGTAATAAACAAAACCATTGGGTCTCAAAACATGTTAGAAGATACATTAGATACCCAATTACTTAAAATTCTAGAAGAAATCAAAACCCTAGAACTAAAATGTGATATTTTAAAATCAGAATTAGATACATTAAAAGCCCACAAAAGTGAAATTTCTTCTTCCATTGCCAATTATGAATATGAGTATCGTGAAAAAAATAGCGAACAAAATCATTTAGTACAAGATTTAAAACAAAAAGAGATTCGCTTAGGTAAACTTGATATTCATTTAGACAATCTTCTCGTAACTTTAAGCGAATCTTACAATATGACGTACGAAAAAGCAATTATCGATTATCCATTAGAAATTGAATATGAAACAGCCAAATATCAAGTAGAAAAATTAAAAAGCGATATGGCCAAATTAGGTCAAGTAAATTTAGGAAGTATTGAAGAATACGAACGATTAAATACTCGCTATCAATTCTTGTTAAATCAAAAAACAGACTTGGAGAAGAGTAGTGATAACCTAAAACAAGTGATTGGTGAAATGGATGAAATCATGAAAGAAAAATTTGTTACTACTTTTGAAAAAGTAAAAGCAGAATTTAGTATCGTCTTTAAAAAATTATTTAAAGGTGGAACTGGACTCTTAAAACTTACTGATCCAGAAAATATTTTAGAAACGGGTATTGATATTATAGCCGAACCACCAGGAAAAAAATTAAATAATATTGCTCTTTTGAGTGGTGGCGAAAAAACATTAACAGCAATCTCTTTATTATTTGCGATACTTAATGTAAAACCAGTTCCGTTTTGTATATTAGATGAAGTTGAAGCCGCTCTTGATGAAGCGAACGTCGATACCTTTGGGGCTTATTTACAAAGTAAAAAAGAAGCCAGTGAATTTATTTTGATTACTCATAAAAAAAGAACAATGGAATATGCGGATACGCTATATGGAATTACGATGCAAGAATCAGGAGTAAGTAAAATCGTCAGTGTTGAACTTGATAAAGTAGCATAAAAAAAGCAGTTTTTCAAAAAACTGTTTTAAATTTCGCGCATTTGATTAATATTTTTATACGGATTTTTGGGATCAATATGATCAATAAACAAAATACCATTTAAATGATCAATTTCATGTTGAAAAGCAATTGCAATATCTTCTCGAACGCGAATCGTATACGGATTGCCTTCAATATCGTAAGCTAGAACGGTTAACCTAGCATGTCGAGGAACAATTCCTTCCGTCTCACGATTAATACTTAAACATCCCTCGCCCTCACCAACATAAATAAGTTCTTCACTAAAACTTTTTATATGCGGATTAATAACAACATAGTTTTTAAAACTACCATCATCTAATTCCTCAACAATGACAAATATACGTTTTAAAACACCTAGTTGAACAGCCGATAATCCCATACCAGCTCGTAAATCATACTTTTCACGCTCTTCCTCAATCTGACTCATTTTCAAATAAAGTAGCATATCATTAATCATTTGCTGATCCTCTTTTGATAACGGAAATGTAACTTCTTTACTTACTTTTCGTAAAGTCTTATCATTTTCTTCAATAATTGTAATTTTTGGTAATTTCACTGCAAATAACTCCCCTCATTACTGCCACTATTTTACCACAAAAATAAAGAAAGAAAAGAAAAACATCCTAAAAAAATAGAATGGAGTGAACAAAATGTTTACAATAGTAAAAAATAAAAATGAAGCTAATGCCATAACTCATGCTGGAACTTTTCACGCAGACGATGTATTTGCAAGTGTTTTTTTATCAAAACTTTATGATGTAAAATTATATCGAGCTAGCGAAATTGACCCCCAAGATAAACTGGATAATAAAATTATTTTTGACATTGGTCACGGTGAATTTGATCATCACGATCAAACCGCCAAAGTAAGAACCAACGGAATTAAATATTCCTCTTTCGGTTTACTTTTTGAAAAATTTGGACCTGACTATTTAAAAAAGAAAAAAGTGGACGATGCCGAGTATTGTTACAATGCTTTTTTAAAAGAATTGGTAATTCAAATTGATGCGGTGGACAATGGTGATTTTCCTCCGAATCATAAAGAATATACGACAAGAACCTTAGATAACGTCATAAGTATTTTTAATAAAACTTGGAAAGAGGATACTGATAATGACGAAATGTTTTTAAAGGCATTTTTAATTGCCGAACAGATTTTCGATCGAATAGAAAAGCGAATTATTGATTCAATAGCGGCGAAGAAAAAAGTAGAACAGGCGATATCAGAAAGCCAAAATCATATTTTGTATTTAAAAGAATACATGCCATTTATGGACTTTTTACTAACCAGTCAAGACCCAAAAGCCAAAGAAATTTATTTGGCCATTTTCCCTTCAAATCGAGGCGGCTTTAATATTCGAACGATTAACAAAGAAATAGGGAATCATGAAAATCGTCTGGATTTTCCAAGAGAATGGGGCGGCAAAACATCAGAAGAATTAATAGCTTTAACCAATATCCAAAGTTTTCGCTTTTGTCACAATGGCTTGTTTTTATGTTCCTGTGATACTTTAGAAGATGCATATCTCATTGCATCTTTAGCAATTACAAAAAAATAAACCCCAAAGGGCTTATTTTTTTGTACTAGTCACGATTGTATCCGTTGCCACCAAAGCTCCAACCAGCACCGATAATAATAACAAGTAAGATAAATAACACGATCCAGATTGCAGCACCGACACCAGCACCAGAAGTATAACCAGCATAACCAGT
>JAAWDB010000008.1 GCA_022793555.1 Bacilli bacterium | reverse complement strand
CAGAATTTCCCACTACTTTAGGATAAATTAGATTTCCTTCAATTTGTTGTAAAATTAAGAAGAAAACTATAAACCATAGTGCCATGGAAAAGTTGGTCATGCTAATTAGTATGGTCCCAATAATCATTGCAATAAAAGCTCCAAAGACAGGAATTAAAGCTGTCAAGGCTACTAAAACGGATATGGACAAAGCATAAGGAAATTGAAAAATAGTCATACCAATAAAACATAAAAGGCCTAATATGCAAGCTTCTAGGCATTGTCCACTAATAAATTTACTAAAGGTTTTATTAGCAATACTAGTGATTTGAAAGAAACGACGAACATATTTTTCTTTGATAAAAGAAGATAAAACAATACGAAATTGACTAGATAATTTTTCTTTTTCGGCTAAAACGTAAAAGGCAAATATTAGAGCGATAACAAAATTGGCAACGCCACTAATTAATGAGACGACAACACTTAAGGATGTCGTAAGAATTCCACTTCCAGCATTTTTTAGCAACAAATCCATTTGAACTTTAATGGTTTCGGGATTTAAGTCAATCTTGCCTAAGGCATTTTTTACTATCTGATTATTACTAGCTAATTCATTTAAGCTATTTTCAACATTGGTTATTAAATTAGGTAATTCTTCTACAAAGGAAGTCATTGTTTTTCCTAAATCCGGTATAATTAAGGCAATAACAAAGATTAAAATTAATAAGACCATAATTACGGATAAAGTAAGAGAAAATCCTCTTTTTAAATTGGCATTTTTAATTTTTATTTTTTTGTTTTTCGATAATTGCTTTTCGATTAAACTCATGGGAACATTTAAAATAAAAGCAATGATTAATCCTAAAATAAAAGGCATAAAAATGGTTAAAATGGTTTTTAAAAAGCCAAAAACTATTGCTATATTTTTAAGAAGAATATATAAACATACCCCAAATGTTATTAGTATTATTCCTCTTTTTAATTCTGTATCAATTTTATTTTTCATAAAAAATCTCCCTTTTCAGGGAGTTATTATAACACATTTGAAAAAAAGTTTAAGAAAAGATTAAGTTAATTTTATTCTTTTCTTTCACATGAATAAATTGATTTATTATTTTATGATTCAATATCGTGTGGTTTAAGTAACAATCTATTCATTCCATAATCTCTAAACATAATTCTATCTATTTTACTATCATCTAGGTTTAAATTGTAACCTTCATTGAATTCCTTTATCAAATGTTTAGCTCTTTTATATCCGTAAATTGGCAAAGTATTTCCGCTATAAAGCATTTTTAACGCAGTTAATTCTAGTATTCTTTTTCTTAATGCAACATTAATATTATGGTATTCTAATAATTTTGTTAATTCGCTATAATCAACATTTTTACTTTTTGTACTTAACAATGCCCATAATTCTTCTGGTGTTGTAGCTTTATCTTGATTTATTAAATTTTCCGTTAACGATCTTAAATCGTAAGGGTTAATAAAGCCATTTTTTATTCTAATATAATGTGTCTGTGCGGAATAATGCTTATTATTCGTAGATTCTAAAGTGACATGATCCCAATATTCACATTTTAAAAATTGTCGATCATCATGATGAATTCTTGATTCTAACTGGTCTAAATCTAATAAACTGGTTATGGTTAACATATTTTGAAATGATGCAGAATCTTTATTTACAGATCCATCATACAATTCATTAGGAAATTTAAATTCATAAAAATTAATAATCTTATTCATAAGATGAGTCATGCTATCCAAATCAAAATCACTATTATATTTTTTAAAATATTCATACATCATTTGAATTTCTTTATTTTCTTTTAATTCGTATTCATGTTGATCTAACTCATAAAATTTTTTCATTTCCAATCCAGTCATAAAAGTTCCCTCTTTCTAGCGTTTCTTATTTTAGCATGATTTTCAAGAATTTTTAATATCTTTTATTCATTATACCATTCTATTATGTCTTTTAATTCTTTTCTTGGTCTTGGTTTAGGATTTTGATTTGCTATCCCTAGTGCAACCGCACAATTTAGTTCCATATCTTGATGTCCTAACATCTTAGCAATATCTGCAGAAACACATTTGGTATCTCTAATCCATAAACTTCCTATTCCTAATTCTGTAGCTCTTAAACACATATTTTCTACACAAGCACCGATTGATAAATTGTCTCCTATTGTCCAATTATCATCAATCTCTTTAAATATTAAAATTAATATTGAAGCTTGTTTAATTACATTAGCTGTAGGAACGACACTACTAACAAAACTTTGGTTTTCCAATTTTATATTATTAACATAATTGATCATCATATCTGCTATTTGGTTTTTAATCTTATCTTTTACAATTACGAAATACCAAGGCTGTCTATTGTGAGATGATGGTGCAAGTCTACCACAATTTAATATATCTTCTACTTGTTCTTTTGTTATTTCATCATTTTTGAAAATTCTAATACTTCTTCTATTTTCAATTGCTTCTTTGGCAGTCATTTTTCATTTTCCTCTCTTCTAAAATTTAATTTTTCTTTTCATCATAATCTAATTTATTCTAACCATTTTTAGTATTTATCACTAAATAAAAATGAAAATATTGTTCTACTTTTGCTACACCATTTAAATTATAACATAAAATAAAACTTATGCTTACTTTCTATTGACAAGTTCTATTATTTTTTATGATCATCTTTTTTTATTAAATATTCTTCCAAACACAAATTATTATCATAAATGTATTTAGCAATGTCCACATCATCAATATATCTTAAGTGCCATGGTTCAAATCCATATCCTGTAATATGTTCTTTATCTTTCGGATATCTAATGATAAAGCCAAATTTATATGCATTATTTGCAATTAGTTTTGATGCAGGATGATTTACCATTTTTTGATCTTCATAAAATTTTCCGTTATCAAATATCAAATAGTCTACCGCAAGTCCTGTTTGATGTTCTGAATATCCAGGAAGTGCCACAAAGCTTTTCACGTAATCTAGACCATATAGTTCTAAACATTCATCCCATATCTCTTGTTGTAAATTACTACTACGATAACCACTTTCAATGGCGATGATATAGCCATTTTCTTTTACAAATTTCTGTAATTTCAAAAATTGTTCGTACGTTTTTTTTTCAAGTGTTCTATCTTTAGCATAAATAGATTCACATAATACTTTCTCATAATTTTGTTCATTTGTCATTTTATGATTTCTATTTACCAAAATTAGGTATTTATTTTTCATTTTTTCTTTTTTTCCTTCTAAAATTTAATTTTTCTTTTCATCATAATCTAATTTATTTTAACTATTTTTTATTCATTCGTCTATATCATTTTTATCAACTATATAAACTAAATCAATAATAGTTATTAAATTTTTGTAAGAAAAACTACTTTTTCAAATGATTATTACATCTTTATGACTTACTAAATAAAAGTATAATGCTACACACACATAATCTGCAGCT
>JAAWDB010000111.1 GCA_022793555.1 Bacilli bacterium | reverse complement strand
ATAACAAATTTGTATTGAAAAGTAAATAGTCAAATATTTTCTCATAAAAATGCCCCCAATTATTAAATTTTTTTATCTAATAATTTGGGGGCATTTTAGTTTTAAACTCGGTTTAAAAAATATTTTCAATCCAGTCAAAGTCACGACCAGATAAAGAAAGGACTTGGTCTATTTCTCCAAACCCGACAACTGTTTTAGGTCCAGAGTGAAAGTCACTGCCACCACCTATTAAAAGGTTATGTTGTTTTGCAAATTTGTATAAATAATCCCTTTGTTCAAAAGTATGTGAAGCATGGAACACTTCTATACCAAATACCTTTGTAGTTTGCAAGATATAATTTAAAAACAATATAACTTCATCCTGCTTTTCGTAAATATATAAGCACGGATGTGCAACAATTGAAACACCACCATTTTCAATTGCCATATTTGCAACCTCAGAAGCCATTGGCAAATTCTTAGTGGTGTCAATGTAAAAATCACTACTGGGGTGAATGCAGAACTTTTTAAAGAATAACTTTGGAGCATCATATACAATAGGATGTGTTGAATCAAAAAAAGTTTTATTTTCGGGGTATTTCAACAAATCCTTACATAAATATTCAGTAGCAAACATTCCTTTTGGTACTTGTAAATTTTCAGAATGTTTCAAATTATGTTTATTGCATTGTTTAATTAAGAACTGAAGTTGTTCCTCTTGTGGAACCATACCATAATGATACTGGTCAATAAAAGCTTGTACATTTTTAGGGTTAGGTCCATAGTAGAGCAACTCAATTGGAATATACACACCAGTTATTGGATCTAAGATTTTACATGCAATTTCAGATCCAACAAAGACTTTTAGTGTTCCTAAATATTCTTTACTAATTGTTTTTAATTCATTTGAACAATCCAATATTTTGTTATGATCAGTAATAACAATTCGCTTTAACCGTGACTGTTTTGCCATTTCAATAATTTGTCCTAAAGTGAAAGCACCATCAGAATATTTTGTATGAATATGATGGTCATAATCTGTTCGATACCCTAATGATAAGAGCTTTCTTGATGTATTAATGTTTTGATTGAACAGCATAAAAGTACTTCTCCTTTCTTTTTGGTTGGAAATAAATATTTTTCCAAATTTGATTAACATAAATATGTAGTATTATATAATAATATTACAGTAGTGTCAAATTTATTTGCACACAATACAATGTATAACTACAAAAAAGTAATGAGTCATTTGGTTAAGAAAGACTTTTGCCTTTTTATAAAAACATTTATACCAATTTATTGAAAAAAATGTGCAATTAACTTTACATAATTTGAAATTTGTAGTATACTTATTCGTAGAGTTTTGTTTTGCAAAGCAAAAGTAATGTAGTGGTAACAGTAAACAAATATCAACGTGACAAATGGAGAAAAATTTTATGGACGATATTTTAGTTAGAGTTATCCCTATTGCAGTAGCTATCATTGCTATTGCTGTTATAGTAATTGTTTTTTTTGCAAAGGCAATGTATCGTATTGCAGACGTTGATAAAGCTCTTATCATCACTGGTGGTAAGAAACCCCGTATTATTGATAATTTACTTTTAAAGTTAATTAAAATAGATGAAAATAAATAAAAATAATTTTAATGAAATATCAAATGTGATACAAACAGAAAATAAGGAGATATTTTATGATTTTAGATATATCTAAAAAAGAGCATATACCAATGATTAATATGTATAAGAAATGTAAGGGGATTTCTTTAGTAGATAAATACTTATCAGATTTAAGTCCATTAAATAAGATGTATGTTATAAATTCTGAAGAAGAATGGGAACAAGTAAAGGATGATTTTCCAATAAACATGATGACGGTTAGATGTGATAGTCCTAGAGGAGTAGATGGGAAACTTCCTGAAGGTCAAACATTTCATAGAGATAGAGTTAATCAGTACATTAGAGAAGTAAAAAAATTGGTTCCAGATGCAGTAATAATATTAGAGGATTTAAAAGAAGGAACTAATGAAAGAATACATACTAGAGGAGGATTTAATTTAGATATAAAAATAGGTGACTATGTATATATAGATTATGCAGGACCTAGCTTTGATTGTGGAATTTTATGTAGGGGAAAAGGAAGTCATGAAAGTTGGGGTATACCATGGAAAGAAGTTCCATTTATGAAAGATTCCGCTGTTAAGAAATATAAAAAAGCTGAAATAAATACAACTCAATATATTGAAACAGCAAAAGCAAGAATAAAGTTTTTACTTAATGCTTATCCAAATAAAAAAGATGAAATTTTTGCAACTATGCCCAAAAGCTATAATAGTATTGATATAAATATATTTAGGGATTTAAGAGATAAAGTTATATTTCCACTATATATTAAACATGAAGAGTTATTAAGAGATGGAATGAATCATTTTGGAGTTGAATTGAATGTTTTACAAGATGGGACTTTAGTACCATTTGAGATATCTGTTCCAGATAGATTTAAAGAAAAAGAAAATCAAGAAAGATAAAGTTCTTATTTTATAGTATCCATAGTATAAAATAAGTAATTAATGAAATTATAGAAACAAAAAATTTAAACAACATTTAAGCGATAAATTACAATAAGTGTGGCAGATATTAAGCAAAGATTTTGGCAAGAATAAACCAAATAAAAACTTAAAAGTGTTATATAAATAATTTTTTATTAATACTACAAAATGAGTAGGGAATAGGGGAATAGGCTATTTTAGGAAAAATATAATTTTTAAAGTAAAACTAGATAAAATATCTTAAAAACTGAAATATAAATAAAACTTTAAATTTAAAATTGTAAAAACTTTATAATTAGATTTTGAATTAAAATTTTGTGTAAAGTTAATTATATATGTATCTTTAAAAAACGAACATTTGTTATAATTGTTTGT
>JAAWDB010000110.1 GCA_022793555.1 Bacilli bacterium | reverse complement strand
TATAATAAGTTTAGAAGGGATAGGTAAGTAGTATCTATTCGTTATCCCTTTAATCATTGCAGAGTTAAAAAGTTTTTTAATATTGGTTTTCGATAAAAATTGTCTCTATAAATTTTGCTCTGTGATGATGTAGTAAGTTTATTGAGCACAATAGTGTTCGACTTAAATAAGGGGTAGTTTACTATTCCTTATTTAAATTAATGAAGATTGCTATATCTTATTGATATATATGGCCGCGATCTTTCGATTTAGTTATGAGGTTTAAATTGGAAAAATTATGGTTTGTCGTATCTTGGAATCCTTGGTTTTTTCGAAGTTACGATTTCCATAATGGGACAGAAGCTGGTGTGTTTGCGTTTGGCAATACTTACAGTTCAGTGAGCCTGTATGTTAGTTTTCGCGTAATTTAGAATTTACTATGATAATCTAAAGTTAAATAAAGTGGTTTGTCACTCACTGGAATCCTTGGTTCTTTCGTGGTACAGGTTACAGTCATGGTGCAGCTGCTGGTGTGTTTGCGTTCAGCTATACGGGCGGTCCAGTGTACACGGGTGTTAGTTTTCGCGTAGAACAAACTATGGTAAGTGCTTATATAATAATGATTTAAGGATCAAATTGTATATTAGTATCATAGATATTTAATTCCTTTCTTTGGGAAAAACATATAAATTTATAAAAATAACAAGTCAATTTTTTATAGTTATTTTAGCAGTACAAGATTTTTTTGTACTGCTTTTTTTAGGAGGCAATATGAGTAAAATTTATAATAAATATTTAGATTTAAAATCAAAAGATAAAGATAAACTTTATTTATTTCATTGTGGTAATTTTTATATTTTTTTGGCAGACGATGCTGATGTTATTAATAATTATGTGGTTTTAAAACGTACAAAGTTTACTAAAGATATTATGAAATGTGGCTTTCCAGTTGGTAGTAAGGATGAATATTTAAAGGTTTTTCAAAATCAAAACTTGAATATTGAATTAATTGAAAATCCTTTGTTGCCAGAAGATATTAATGAACGGGAAAGAGTGGTTGTAGATACCTTGAAAAGTGTTAAGATTGATAATTTAACACCAATTGAAGCAATGAATAAATTAAAAGAATTACAGGAGATGTGCTATGAATCATAAGGTAAAAGAAAGTGATAAAACTGTAGAAGATTTAATAATTTACAAACAATTTATTGAATTGATTTATTATACAGAAAGTATATTAATGAAATATCCTAAATGTGAAAGATTTGCTCTTGCAAGTACAATTAAAAATACAACTTATGAAGGGATGCGATATGTTCTAAATACTTTTAAAGAATATAATAAAGAACAAAAAATTGCTAATTTAAATCGATTAGATACGACGTTAAAAATGCTTAAAGTTATGATAAGAGTATCTTATAAGAAAAAATATATTAATGCAAAAAATTATGCAGCTTGGGGAAAAAAATTAGCTAATCTTGGAAATTTACTAGGTGGGTGGATGAAATCATGCCTAAAACAATAAAAAATGTTTTTGATGAAAAACTTACTTATATAAAGCTTGTAGAAGCACATCAAAGAGCAAGTAAGAATAAACGTAATCATCGAGAGGTTATTAAATTTGAAATGGATTTGGAAAGTAATATTGCAAATTTGTTACATAAAATAAAGAATGGAACTTATCGAATGGGAAAATATCATGAATTTTATGTTTATGAACCCAAAAAACGTTTGATTAAATCCTTGCCTTATATTGACCGAGTTGTTCATCAATGGTATGTTGAAGAATTTATAAAACCTTATATGCTACCACGTTTTATTTCTAAAAGTTTTGCGTGTATAGAAGATCGAGGAGCTCATAAGGCAGTAGATTATTTGCAAAAATATATGCGGATTATGAAAAGAAATCATGGTAGCTACTACATTTTAAAATGTGATATTAAAAAATACTTCTATTCTATTGACCGAAATGTTTTGTTTTCTATTTTATCACGATATATTAGAGATAAAAAATTGTTAGATTTTACACGATTTTTATTGTTTGATGAAGATGAAACAGTTGGTATACCTATTGGCAATTATACAAGTCAATATTTTGCTAATATTTATTTGAATGAATTGGATCATTTTGTTAAAGAAAAATTACGAGTAAAATATTATTTAAGATATATGGATGATTTTATTTTGCTATGTAAGACAAAAGAGGAGGCACGAGAATTAAAGAGTACTATAGAAGAATTTCTTAAAGAAAAATTGCATTTAGAATTTAATAAAAAAACTCGTTACTATCCTAATAGTATGGGAGTAGATTTTTGTGGCTTTAAAGTTTTTGAAACTCATCGTTTGATAAGAAAACGGAGTAAAGATAAAATGCGTCGTCATATTCGCAAATGGAATAAAGATTATCGAAATGGTGTTTTAAATTTAAAGGATGTTGAAGAAAGTTGGAATGCTTGGTTAGGTCATATTAAACATGCTAATTGTTATACTTTGCAAAATCGTTATCATGACTTAATGGAATTTCGTGATATTTTTTAGGAGCTTTTGTCGAATTTCTTTTTTGAATTGATGAAATATGTTACATTTTTTGTGGTGATTTTATGAATTTGTATTATAAAAATGAAACATTATTTGTTGATATTAATACGGTATTGGATCAGGAAAATTTGAGTAAATTAAAGAGACGTATTTTTCGGATAGTTGATGATTATGATATAGATCATATTGTATTTCAAGTTTTGGAAGGAGTTTCAATAAATAAAAGAATGCTTCAAGAATTTAAAAGAGATTATTATCAACGTTATCAAGGAAATTTACTTATAAAATAATTTGCTCTTTTTATAAAAAATAGAATCGTTATTTTTAGATTTTACTTTAAGTTTTTTTACTTAAATTTGAATTGAGTTTGGTTTGTCTCCATTGGTTGTCCTTGGTTCGCTCGTGGTGGTAGATTCTCTCTTGGTTTAGGGGCTTCTTTGTTGGACTTTAATAATTTGTTTGGTTATGTTGGTGATGCTAGTTTTCGCGAAAATATACTATGAATAAGGTTTATCTAAAATATTCTTTTGAGTATTGGATTATGATTCATAGATTTCTTATAATGAGATGATACCTTTTGTTATTACATATAATGTAGATAATATTCAAAATTTCATATTGATTTTTACTATGATATAAATATTTTAAAATGATTATATTTTATTGAATTATCATAGAGTTTCAATTCCTGTCTTTTTGACGAATACATGAATAAGAAAAATAAGGTGAGTAAATTTTGAAAATTTTATTTTTTAGATTATATTTTAATAGGGATTGAAACGTTAATTGATATGATAAAAAGTATTTTAAAATAAAGCTTTATAGACTAGTATTAAGTTTTAGTAATGATGGTTTGTCAATTCAGGCCATCCTTGGTCTTATCGTGGTGGTGGTATTACAAATGGAACAGGTGCTAGTATGTTTTATTTTCATTGTGGCAATGCAGATGTTTGGGATAATGGTAGTTTTCGCGTAATTTACTATGATGAAAAATATCTTAAATAAATTATTATTTATTTGATTATTATCATAGAAGATTTGTTTTATTCTTATTTTATATAAGTATTGATTTAATAAAATTAGGGATTAAGTTGAAAGAATTCTGGTTTGTCGTATCTTGGAATCCTTGGTTCAATCATGGTAATGATTTCAATGTTGGTGCTAGTGCTGGCGTGTTTGCTTTTGGGAATGCTAATGGTCAAGATTGGGCAAATGATAGTTTTCGCGTAGTTCTAAAGGTTACTATGTTATATAAAGTTAGGTTTTTTTTAAGGAAAAGACAATGATAATAGCATAGAAATTTAATTCCTGTCTTACGAGATAAACATATTAATAATGAAAGAAATTTAGTAATTTTTTGAACAATTTCTTTTAGTTTTTAATTGGGAATAAAAAGGTCTATTCGAGTATTATTGGTTTGTCTTTACTTATGGTGTTTGGTTCGTACGTGGTTCTATTAATGCGTTTCGAGCTGGTGCTAGTGCTGGCGTGTTTGCTTTTGCGTATGCGAATGGTTCTGCGAATTCGAATGTTAGTTTTCGCACATTAAACTATGATAAAGAATTATTTCAAATAAAAAATATTATTTTTTATTAAATTAGATTTATCATAGAGTTTGTCTGGTCTCATTATCCTTGGCTCTTTCGTGGTACATCTTACCTTCATGGTGCATTTGCAGGTGTGTTTGCCTTTAGCACTACGTCTGGTTGTGGTTGGGGGCTTGATAGTTTTCGCGTAAATATACTATGATGAATAAATATCTTGAAATAAATTATTATTTATTTGATTATTATCATAGAAGATTTATTTTTTACTATTTCATTTACGATATTTTATTAAGTTGTGTGACTTTATGACATTAATGTAGTGTTGATTAAAAAATTAAGGGTTAAGTTGAAAGAATTCTGGTTTGTCATATCTTGGAATCCTTGGTTTTCTTGGGGTCACGATTTCCATGGTGGTATAGGTGCTGGTGTGTTTACTTTTGGCGGTTCATATGGTCGAGGCTGGGAAGCTGATAGTTTTCGCGTAAATATACTATGATAAAATTATTTCGAGATAAAATAATGATTTTATTGAATTGGTTATCATAGAGTTTTGAGTCAAGTATTTTCATTGATTGTTTCTCCTAGAATTATTCTGATTTGTCGTTCTTTGGCTTCCTTGGTTCGTTCGTGGTAATCCTTATATGTATGCAGCAGGTGGTGGTGTGTTTACGTTTGGGAACGCGGAGGGGTCAGTAGGAATAGGTGCTAGTTTTCGGTAGTTTAAAGTACTATGTAAGTCTTAGGTCCAATAAAAATAAAGTATTTTTTTGATTAATTTACATAGATTTTTGATTCCTGTCTTTTGCTTTGGGAATTATTTTGTTAGGCATTTATTGGTTTGTCGCTCCAGGTTTTCCTTGGTTCTATCGTGGTTGTGGTTTCTCTGTTGGTGCTAGTGCTGTCGTGTTTGCTTTTGACTATACGGCTGGTGCAGTATGGAATCCTACTAGTTTTCGCGTAGT
>JAAWDB010000109.1 GCA_022793555.1 Bacilli bacterium | reverse complement strand
GTGTTTGTAACTTTTATTATTCTATCATTCAATTTTTTATATTCATTATTATAAATACTAGCGTTAAAAATTATAAGTATAGTAATTAAGAAAATCGTTAATATTGAAATTAAGAGTAAAATCGTTTTATGTTGTAGTTTCTTCATCACATACCCCCAACTTGTAACCCAAACCTCTAATAGCTTTAATTTCTACCTTTGATCCAATTGATTTTAATTTTTTTCTAATAAATGAAAGATATGCTTCTAAATTATTAGATATTGCATCATTGTTCATTCCCCAAACATTGTCATACAAAAAGTCCTTTGATATTACTTGATTGGCATTTCTAATTAAACACTCTAATATTAAAAGTTCCTTACATACAACTTCTATTTCTTCTTCGGTTTTCGTACATATAAGTAGTGTTTTTTTTAAATCCAATTTTATGTCTCCAAACGTCAAAATATTTGGATTATTATTGCTATTATTTTTTCTTAGTTTAACATTTACTCTGGCAATTAGTTCCTCCATGTGAAATGGCTTAGTTAAATAATCATCTGCACCATCATCAAATCCTTCCAATTTATCATCAAGTGAAGATTTAGCAGTAAGCATTATAACTTTTGACTTAATATTATTAGTTTTAATTTCTTTTAAGATTTCGAAACCATTTTTCTTAGGTAACATTATATCTAAAATAATCAAGTCGTAAATATCGTTTAAAGCATTATATAAACCATCTGTACCATTCAAAGAAATATCAACAGTATACTTTTCTTTTTTTAATCTTGTACTTATTAAATCTGCTAGTTTATATTCATCTTCTACTACTAAAATTCTCATAATCTCACCACTTTCATTATACTTTGTTATTATTAAATAAACATTAAAATATTTTATTTATCTAACCATATAAATTATCAGGGTTTCTCTCTTCTTTATATATAAACATCCATTCAGCTCCTTCTCTTTATTATATCAAACAAAAAGTAAACAGCGTTTTTCTGTCTACTTTTATTTTACTAATTCAATTTTTTATTTTAGTCTACTTAGATATAAATATCAACTATATTATCATTATTTAGTCTTGTTTCCCAGACTTGATCGCAGCTTGTGCAGCTGCTAATTTCGCAACTGGTATACGATATGGGCTGCAAGATACATAATCTAAACCAATCTCTTTAAAAAACTTTATACTTTGAGGATCTCCTGCATGTTCTCCACAAACTCCAAGTGAAATATCAGGACGTGTGTTTTTAGCTATTGAAATTGCTACTTTCATTAAGGATCCTACTCCTTCTTGGTCTATTGTTTTAAATGGATCTTGTTTTAATAGTTTTTCTTTTAAGTACTCTGGTAAAAATTTGTTACTATCATCTCTACTAAATCCATAAGTCATTTGTGTTAAATCATTAGTCCCGAAACTAAAGAATTCTGCTGAATTAGCAATTTTATCTGCCATAACACAAGCTCTTGGAAGTTCAATCATTGTTCCAACTTGATAACGAATCTCCACATTATGATCTTTCATGATTTTTTTGGCAGTATCATCAACAATTTTTTTCACAAATTCAAATTCTTTTTGATCTCCAGTCAGAGGAATCATAATCTCAGGAACAATAGAAATATTTTCTTTAAGTAATAGAATACAGGCTTCGATGATGGCTTTAGTTTGCATTATTGCAATTTCTGGATAAGTAATTGCTAAACGGCATCCTCGATGTCCCATCATGGGGTTTATCTCTTGTAAGTTTATAATTCTATTTTCTAAATCTTCTAAAGAAATATTTAAGGTAGATGCAAGTAATTGTTTTTCATTTTTTTCTTTTGGCAAAAACTCATGAAGTGGTGGGTCAAGATAGCGAATAACTACGCTATTTGGATAAGATGCTTTAAATAATTTGTAAAAATCTTCTCTTTGATATGGAAGTAATTCATTTAAGAAAGAAACTCGTTCTTGCATATTATTCGATAAAATCATTTTACGAAAAGCAAAAATTCGGTTTGACGAAAAAAACATATGCTCTGTACGACATAACCCTATTCCTTTTGCCCCTAACATTTTAGCTGTAAGAGCATCCTGTTCTGTATCAGCATTTGCTTTTACTTTAATGGTTTCAATTTCATCAGTCCAACTTAAAAATTCTTGTAAATTATTATTCTCTAGATTTTCCTCTTGTTCTAAAGTTCCTTCATAAATATTTCCAGTTGAACCATCGATAGATATTGTTTCTCCTTCTTTAAGTAATTTATGATTTGGGAAGGAAATTTCTTTAGTAATTTCATTAATTTTTATTGTTTCACAGCCACTTACGCAGCAAACGCCCATTCCCCTTGCAACTACAGCAGCATGTGAAGTCATCCCACCTCTACATGTTAATATACCTTCTGCATGATGCATTCCTTCAATATCTTCTGGAGAAGTTTCATTTCGTACTAATATTGCTTTAATATTATTTTTTTTCGCTTCAATAACATCTTGGGCATTAAAATAGACTTTACCAACTGCTACACCTGGACTAGCTGCTAATCCTTTAGCTATTGGCATTTTATCATGAGATTTAAATCTCGAATGTAATACATTTTGAAGATCTAAAGGATTTAGACGTAGTAAAGCGTCTGTTTTAGTTATTAAACCTTCATGAACCATATCTACAGCAATTTTTAAAGCAGCAGTTGGCGTTCTTTTACCATTTCTCGTTTGAAGCATATATAACTTACCTTCTTCAATGGTAAATTCCATATCTTGCATATCTTTATAATGATTTTCTAAAATTGCAGAATAGGATAAAAACTGTTGATATATTTTTGAATTAATATTATTTAATGTTTCTATCGGCTGTGGCGTTCTAGTACCTGCTACAACATCTTCTCCTTGAGCATTCATTAGAAACTCACCATATAATTTCTTTTCTCCTGTAGATGGATTTCTCGTGAAAGCTACTCCAGTTCCTGAGGTCTCTCCAATATTTCCGTAAACCATTGTTTGTACATTAACTGCGGTTCCTAAATGATCTGAAATTTGATTCATTTTACGATAATAAATTGCTCGATCATTGTTCCAACTACGAAAGACAGATGAAATAGCCTCTATTATTTGGGTTGTGGGATCAGCAGGAAAAGGGCTTTTATTTAGTTTTTCATATAAATTCAAATAATCTAATGTAATTTTTTTTAAATCATCAGCATTTAGCTCAAGATCTTTGATTACATTTTTTGTCTTTTTATATTCTTCTAAGTGAGATTCAAAAACATTTCGATCGTAGCCTTTTACAACATCCGCATACATCATAATTAAACGACGGTAAGAATCGTATACAAATCTTGGATTATTCGTTTGTTTGATTAGACTTTCAACAACATCATTATTCATTCCTAAATTTAGAATCGTATCCATCATTCCAGGCATACTAACTGGAGCACCTGAACGAACACTAATTAATAGGGGCTTGGGTCCCGTTCCAAATGTTTTTCCTGTTTCGATTTCTAAATTTTTAATATGCTCTAAAATTTCTTCTTCGATTTCTTTTTTTAAGCTTCCGTTATTTTCATAATAATTATGACAAGCTTCTGTTGTTATGGTGAATCCTGGTGGTACTGGTAAATTCAAATTTGTCATTTCGGCCAAATTTGCGCCCTTTCCTCCAAGGATATTTTTCATATCTTTATTGCCCTCTTTAAAAGAGTATACATATTTCATGTTTTTCCCTCTTTCTATTCTTTTTTTATTATAACACGATTTTTATTTTCTAGGCATATTATCTAGATAAGCTTTGCGAAGTTGATCACTTGTAATATGCGTATAAATTTGTGTTGTACTTAAATTTTCATGACCAAGTAATTCTTGAACACTTCGAAGATCTGCGCCATTATTTAAAAGTTGAGTTGCAAAAGTATGTCTTAAAACATGAGGGGAAATGTGGTGTTGAAGTCCTACTTTTTTTACTATTTCGTCTAAAATTTCACTTATACGTTCTCTTGTTAGTTTAATACTATTTTTTCCAACAAAAAGATAATCACTTTTCTTTTGGGATAAGAGCTTCGTCCTGGATTCATTTAAATATTTTTTTAGTACTTCTTCAGCATATTCTCCATAATAGACAATACGCTCTTTTTTTCCTTTTCCTAATGTACGAATACTTCTATTTGCTAAATCAATATCTTGCAATTTTATATTTACTAATTCTGAAACTCGCAATCCTGTAGCAAATAAAAGTTCAATAATTAAACGATTTCGAATATCATAAGGGGTTTGATTTTCCTGATAAGAAAATAATTTTTCTATTTCCATAGTAGTTAAAAAATTAGGTATTTTTTTTGGAAGTTTGGGATTTTTTATTAGACTCCAGATGTTTTTCGTAATTTTACCTTCTCTTAACAAAAAATTATAAAAGGCTCTTATGACACTTATGTTGTGAGAAATTGTTGATTTTCCTTGTTTATTTTGATCTAACTTTTTTAAATACTTTCGAATTTCTTCTTTTGTAATCTGTTCCTTTTTAATTTGATTTTCTTCTAAATAATTAAAATATTTTACCAATTCTTGTTCGTAAGAAGTAATCGTATTTTCTGTGTAATTTCTAGTTATTTTTAAGTATTTTAAAAACAATTCAATATCTTGGTATTTTTTTAATATCTGATGCTTTTGTCCTAGATTCATTATATCCCTCTATAATTATTTTAACAAATCAAAAAAAGAAAGTAAATTATCACTTTCTTCCTAGCATTCGACTGATATTTTCAGAAATTTCTAAATTTGGTTTAAATGTATATTCTTTTAGTAATTTTATTAAATCTTTATATGATTCCTCAATCGATTTTGTTTTCCATTGCTCTATTATTGGATGTCTACTTAGTAGGACGAAATAGTCACCAGTATGATAAAAATGTTTTCTTATTTGGTCAGTTACTTTTTTTAGTTCATCTTCAATTTTGGATGTATCAACTCCTAATTGGATATTAGTACTTCTTATCATAGATAATCTTACGGTTTGATAATGACTACAAATAGCAAATAGTTCTAATAATTTTTCAAAAGAGGTATCCCGAAGCACGTTATGATTAAATAAAGGAAAATCGATTACATTTTCTTTCGATGAGAAATCTGATAGTCGCCAAGAGGTGAGCAAATCAAGTAAGTCTTTTTCTTCTTCATCTTTTAACGACGAACTGCTTGTAGATGCTGTTTTTCTGTTCGTTAGCAGGTCTTCCAATTTATAAAACAGTTCTTCTGATATATACGAATCATATGGTCGTTGAATACCTTGTCTTTTTATTTTTTGGATATATTTTTTAAAAATAAGAGCCAGCTGATAATCGCTTTTTTGTTGTAAGTCCATCGTAATTTTATCCATCTTACTTTTCGGATACAATTTGATATGCATACTTCTAATTG
>JAAWDB010000108.1 GCA_022793555.1 Bacilli bacterium | reverse complement strand
GTACAGTCATGAAAAGATATTCCATCTACACCAATAAACGAAATTAATTTAGGGATATATTCTTGCAATATGTTAAAAGTTTTTTCTAAATCATATATTGGACTCCAATCTTGTAAATATTTAGTAGTCTTAACGGTTTTATATAAATAACTAATTAGAAGTATCCCATCATCATTTAAATTTTTTGATATTTTATCAACCATTACTTTCACTAAAGGTCTTCTAAGATATGTACCAATATTTGAAAGCCATATGACATCAAATAATCTATCTATTTTTGATGTTAATATATTATCATTAATAAATTCTATTCGTGCTTTCATTATTTTTCTACGCACTTCATCATACGCCATATTGCTTTGTAAGTATGAATTACTTTTAACTATTACATCCCTCTTGTTTTCATCAAAATAAAATAATTCTTTTCGTATATCTAAACCCTTAAAGTTTGAAAATAATTCATCCCAAAATAAATAAGATTCATAATCTAATAATCGTAAAGTTGATTTAATTTTTTGATAATTACTATTATGAAAAGCTAACTTATTATCCTTAAATGTTTTATACTTATAACATAAAAATGATAGAAAATTCTCTCTGTCTAATTCTAATAAACTGCTTAGTTTTAAATAAAAATAAAATTTTGTATAAGGACAAATATCTAAACAAACGATATCTTTACAGTCAAATAAACTTGCATTTATAATTTGATCTCCTGAAGACCCTACAGTTAATAGTGTTTTATGATATAACTTAAAATAATTTATATAACCATTAATGTTTTCTGTAGTAAATGGATATAATAATTGAAAAGCCTTAGCTATATCATCTACAAACATTCCGTCACATTTATCAATGGCATTCTTTATAAGCTGTTCAAAGCCTAAACTATTATTCATTTAATTACTTCTTAATTCCTTTCAAATTGATTGTTATTTTAACATAAATAATAAAACTACTTTATACATTTTAAAATAGAGAATTAAAAAAGAAAACTAATACTTTTAATTATAAAAAGCACTAATTTTCCATTCTTCGTTAATTTTACTTAGTTCAAAAGGAACATTAAAATTTTGATTACAAAATTCATCTTCCTCACAAACTTCTAATAAAACACTAGCATTAATTCGATTATCATTAGCATTAAGCAAACGTACTTCTGATGATTTAACATCCACTTCTGAAATAATACTATTTAAATAAATTGTTTCAAAAATATCCTTTGGAGCAATAAAAAACTGATCCTTAATTAATGTCATTTTTTCTAGAAATTGATAATAAATTTCATCTACAACTAATTTTTGGAATTGAGATACAAAATCCCCACTTAATACTACATATAGTTCATTATCCGAAATCGTATAACGTGAGGGATCAATATCATGTGGTTGATAAGTTTCACTTTCAAAAAATAATTTTCGTAATGCCTCTTTTTTAATAGAAACAATATCCCAAATTTCTTCTACGCTCATTGAAGATTGATTTAAAAATTCTAAATCATCCTCATTAGGTAGTACGACGGGATCTTTTAAAATATTTTGCATACGTTCATCTTCTCGAAAAAAATGAAAAACTACAGTTAGCACAAAAGCAAATAAACAAACAAGAGCTCCTATAATAAAAGCTTTTTTATGTTCCATTAACCATTCCATATCATTCATTCTCCTTAAAAATCATTTTTATTTTATGTTTAAGTCTTTGTATAGTATTATCTATTTGTTTAGGTGTTTTATTTAAAATAAACGCAATATCTTGATAGCTTAGATCATGAATTAACAAATTATAAACTTCATATTCACTTTCAGACAATAGATTTTTAATTTTCTCAAGTAATTCATTATAATCTTCTTCTTTAGAAATCCCAAGTAAAGGATCACTTTTTTCATCTCGTATCATTTCTCGAAGAGGAATCTGATACTCTCCATACTCATGATCTAAAGATAAAGAGTCTAATAAAATCTTATTTTTTAATCTCCCAGCTTTTAATATTGCATTTTGAAGTCTTCTTTCAATACACAAGGATAAGAAAGTGGATAACTGCACTTTTTTAGTTTCATCATAGTGATTTAAAGCATCAGCAAATCCAACTAACCCCTCTTGATAAAGATCATTGTACTCTACTCCAAGCTTTTTAGCAGAAAAAACATATTTTTTGATAATAACATCAATAATATATTTATATTTTGTATAAATAATTTCCTTTGCTTCTTCACTAGATTCACACACTAAACTATAAAGTTCACTATCAGAATAATCATGATAATTCATATTACTCCTCCATCATATGAAAAATTAATATCCCAGCAGCTACACTTGCATTCAAACTATTTATACTTCCCTTCATAGGAATTGAAATAATAGCATCACTATTTTTTCTAACCACATCACTAATACCATTTCCCTCTGAACCAATAACTAAAGCTTTCTTTAAATGATAATCATATGATTTAAAATCTTTACCATCCATAGCACTTGCATAAATCATAAAATGATTGTCTTGAAGTTTTTTTATCGTTTGATGAATATTGGCAACTAATATGACTTTAACTCGATTTAAAGCTCCAGCACTGGTTTTCATAACAGTATCATTAACTCGTACACTTCTATCTTTGGGAATAATGATGTATTTAATTCCTGCTGCTTCTGCAGTTCTAATAATCGCCCCTAAGTTATGAGGATCTTCCAAGTGATCTAATACAATAACAAAATCTTCATTTAAACACTCATCTAAAGATGAATATTCATAATCATAAATATCCGCTACAACACCCTGATGGCGACTAGAAACCATGCGGTCCATTCGCTCCATAGGAATATATTCATAACGAATATTTTTTTCATTTAAATAGGCAACGAGACTTTTGTTTTCTTTTTTTTGAGCTAAATATACTTTTCTAATTCTTTTAACATTGGTTTCCATCAAAACATTTTTTCCACATACAAGCATAATGTCACCCCAAATTTGCTTTATAATACAATATTTTAATAAAAAAAGCAATCTAGGATTCGTCACTTAATTTCTTTTTCTAAATATAAAAAAACTTCAGTCAAGAAGCTTTTTTATATTTAGAAATTCATACTATATACTAAGAACTATACGAAAACTATCATTTCCGCCACAAAAAGCTGCACCCTCTGTAAAAGCAAACAATCCAGCATTCATACCTCTCATATAAATTGAACCTCGAACAACCCAAGGAGACCAATTGGAAATAAACGTAGATTCATTTTGATACCAAGAATCAACAATTTTACTTTGATTTCCATATATTACTGTGGCAAATGGTCCTATTTCTCCTGTCGCATCTCCCAAAATTCTTCTATTATATGTCTTATCATTCTCTGCATATGCATAAGTATCATAATATTTACTTTCTGGAAAATTTACTCCTGTTGTTAAAGATGTTAATCCAGAATTATCACTATCACATTCTGGACAACCTAATGTTCCATTAAATCCTGAATTACTTTTACTATTTCGTCCACTCATCGGTTTTCCATTTTTGTCTACCATCACGCCCATAACATATTCAAATGCGCCACCGCTCATATCATAAATACCACTTATGTTTCCAGTTGTACTCGCTAAATAACCTATCGAGGTATTATAAGGTCTTGTCACATCTTCACTCGTTCCATAACGATTACACTCTTCATTCTTCCCTGTATATCCACATGTTGGTTCTTTCACAGACGCATACCCTGTTATATGATGCTCATTATTATTTATTCTTACACTTGTAGCACTTCCATATTTACTATGTTGTAAATAAGCTACTGCTCCCCATTCTGTGTTCTTCATCATATGACTATCTAATTCTCTCTTATAATCATAGGAAGTAGAAAAAGCATTAGCCACTTGTATTGCTCGCCATGAATGAACATTTGGTTTGATTTGCACACTACCTGGTTCATTAACATTTTTTTCTACAGCTTCTTTACTACTACTTCCTTTATATCCTGTTTCAAACTTGCCTACCCAAATTCCATTTGTATCAAATGATGTAAATGCTGGGTGTGTTAACCATTGACCAACTCCTGTTCCTTTTGAACTTTGAACAGCATTTCCTTCAAATATTATTTCGATTTCTTTTTCTCGACTCTCAACCTTTGTTAATCCTTCATATTTTCCATCATTAAAGATTTTATAACGATATCTTGGGATCCACACAAAGTATGATTCGATATTATCTTCTGGTATTACTTCTCCATTTTGATAAGTTATGCTTTCATCATTTAATATGATTGCATTCGCCCATTTCTTATTGGTATAACTATACCATTCATTCATAATATCAGCTTTTTTAACTTCTCCATTATCAGATATTGTTACTGGAATAAGTCCAGAATTTAACACGGGATCGGTTCCATTTAAGATACCCTCTGTATATTTACTTACGAAATTAACTTGGCAAGTTGTTTTTGTATTACTTAAATTACCTACATTAATTGCCCAATTAATATAATCCCATTTAGCTATAGCTCCATTATCACAAACAATACTTTCAATACCTTTAGTTCCTTTATC
>JAAWDB010000107.1 GCA_022793555.1 Bacilli bacterium | reverse complement strand
GTTTCTTTCTTCACTTAATGCTGATATAATTGATATTAAATACGCAGTAAGTGCAAGCATTTTTGGAGAAGAACAAATTTATTGCTTTTCAGCGATGGTGATTTACTGTGAAAAAGAATGAGTGGTTTCATATGAAAAAGAGTTCTTTTATCGAAGGAACTGTTATTGCAACTTTAGCTATTGTTTTTGTAAAAATTTTAGGAATGCTTTATGTAATTCCTTTTTATGCAACGATTGGTGTTGAGGGAGCAGCTTTATATGCTTATGCTTATAATATTTATGTAATTTTTTTAGATATTTCATCGGCAGGACTACCTATTGCGATTAGTAAAGTAATTAATGAATTTAATACGCTTGGAAAATTAGACGCTAAAGTACGAGCTTATCGCTTAGGAAAACAGTTAATTACGTTTATTTCTGTCGTTGTTTTTTGTTTGTTGTTTCTTTTTGCTCCACATGTTGCTCGTTTAATTCTTGGTGATTTAAGTGGGGGAAGTACAATTGAACAAGTTAGCTTTGTGATTCGATGTGTGTCTTTTGCTTTATTAGTGATTCCTTATTTAAGTGTATCAAAAGGGTATTTACAAGGACATAACATTATTAATGTATCAAGTATTAGTCAAGTCATTGAACAAGTGGTTCGCATTATTTTTATTTTAGGTGGTAGTTATCTTGCCTTAAACGTATTTCATTTATCTTTAACCACAGCGGTTGGTATTGCTGTTTTTGGTGCTTGTGCGGGAGGAATTGCTGCAGCACTTTATATTGTTTCTCGAATTCGTAAAAATAAAAAGCAATTACATTTAACGGATGATTTGCCGAAAGATGATATTTCCAATAAAGCAATTTTAAAGAAGATTGTGATGTATGCGGTACCATTTATTATTATTGATATTGCAGTATCGATTTATAACTTTGTAGATATGGTGTTTATTTTACGAACGCTTGACTATTTAGGATTTGATGCAACAACGGCAGAATATATTACCACTTCGATTACTACTTGGGGCGGAAAAATCATGATGATCGTAAGCTCTGTAGCAATGGGAATGAGTGTTAGTTTAATTCCCAATATTGTGGAAGCATATACCTTAAAAAAATGGCATATTGTGAATCATAAATTAAATAAAGCTTTACAAATTATTTTGTTTGTTTGTCTACCTATGGTTTTTGGTCTTTCTTTACTTTCAAAACCTGTATGGAGCATTTTTTATGGGTATAATGAATTAGGAGCTTTTGTTTTCTCTATTTATATTTTTGTTGCCTTATTCTTTAATTTATATACGATTACAAGTTCTACTTTGCAAAGTTTAAATAAATTTAAAGCGGTTTATTTTACTTCAATTTTTGGTTTTTTCTTAAATGCTATTTTAGATATTCCACTTATGATTTTATTTCATCATTTAGGCTTTGATGCTTTTATTGGAGCTTGTGTGGCAACAATTATTGGCTATAGCTCAAGTATTATTTTTGCTCTTATTTTACTCAGAAAAGATCATAAATTATCTTATCGGAGCATTTTTGATTTATTAGTTAAAGTAATGGTACCTTTAGTTTCGATGATTCTTGTTGTAAGTTTTTTAAAGTGGTTGATACCTATTAATTATGTAAGTAAAGTTTCGTGTATTTTTTATGTAGGTATTATTTCCGTAGTAGGGGCAATTGTTTATCTATTTATTTCTTATAAAATGGGAATTTTGGAAAGTGTATTTGGGAAGGAATATCTAAATAAGATCATAAAAAAACTTACCTTTGGTAAGATAAGTATTTCCTAAACCATATACATTCCGCTAGAGGATGAGCTTTCATAAGAGTCTGTAGAAGTGGTATAGTAGGTATTGCCTTCTAGTTTGTTGATACGATTTTCTAAACGATTCATGTTTCGTTCTAGTTTGGCCATACGGCTTTCTAATTCGCTCATGTTATTATCTTGTGAAACCATCCCAGACATCATTGGTTGCATTACTGGAGCCATTGGTGTTGGCATGTTGGCATAGAAACTTTGACTTGCGGATGCACTAGCGTTCATTGGTTGCATCATTGGCATATTTTGCATATTAGGCATCATCGGCATGCTATTAAACGCAGTCATGTTCATACTTGATCCTTCAAAAAATGAATTTCGGTCTTTTTTCATTAAAAACCCTCCTTATTTTTATTATATGTAATTGTTAGAAAGTAGTGATGAAATGCGTCTTCGAAATGTTAAAAATGCAGAAATGATTTTAAAAGAAAGTCCTTATTTTGTTTTAAATCCTGAAAGTTATTTGGGAGTTCTTCGTGAACTTTTTGGTAATGATCAACCAATTCATCTGGAAATTGGAACGGGAAAAGGAAATTTTTTGATTGGTATGGCGAAGAAGTATCCCCATATTAATTTTATTGGTATTGAAAAATATGATAGTGTTCTTGTCAGAGCTATTCAAAAATGTCAGGAAGAAAATTTAAGTAATATTAAATTTATGTGTATGGATGCGAAACGGATTTTGGAAGTTTTTCGGGGAGAAATAGAGATTCTTTATTTGAATTTTTCTGATCCATGGCCGAAGAATCGTCATCATGAACGAAGACTTACCAGTCAAAGTTTTTTGAAGTTGTATGATGGTATTTTTAAAGGGGATTGTCATATTATTCAAAAAACAGATAATATTATTTTATTTGCGAGTAGTTTAGAAGATTTGAGTAAGTATGGTTATGTCTTAGAAAAAGTGTGTTTGGATTTACATCATAGTGATATTTTTAGTATTGAAACAGAGTATGAAACTAAATTTTCTGATTTAGGTTATAAAATAAATTATGTAGAAGCGAAAAAAAAGAAGTAGTACTCGTAAATGGAAAGAATTTTCTTATCTATAGAGAGTTCTTTTTTGTTCTCTTGTTTGTAGTGTCTTTTTTATGTTATAATAATTTGGACAGTTTGGAGGTAATCCTTTGAAAAAAGTTTTGTTATTAAGTTTATTGATACTTTGTTTAACAGGATGTACTTCTGTACGGGAAGAGACCATTGAAAATATTGTTATAGCGGGAATGACAAGTAATGTAGATATTACAAATGTTTATCGAACAGGTTATAAATATTATTTACCCAAAGGACTTAAAAATATTACTAGTCATGACTATAATGAAGTCATTTATAGTGAGAGATATGCGTATTATTTATATGTTGATGTAGTGAGTTATTTTAATAATGTTCGAGAGGAATATCAAGAAAATCAAGACTATTATTATTCCAAAGCATTATATAAAGGAAATCAATTTGGCTATTTGCAAATTAAAAGCTT
>JAAWDB010000106.1 GCA_022793555.1 Bacilli bacterium | reverse complement strand
CATATTAAAAAATATTACTACGAAATCCATAACAAAGATATTAAAAGAAGTATATGAAAGTTTGAATATTTATCACAAAATAATAAAAATAGGAGATATTAAAGAGAACATGATAATTTTATCAAGTATTCAAAACTTAGCAGAAAATTGTCAATCAGAGGGTCAAAATTTAACTAAATTTTACGATTTTTTAGTTAGAATCAACAAAGAAGAAATGAATATGTCTTACACAAATGAAGAAACCAACGACGAATGTGTAAAAATAATGACGATCCACAAATCAAAGGGATTAGAATATCCTATTTGCTACTTTAGTGGTCTATATAAAAGCTTTAATATTAGAGATGTAAAAGAGAAATTTCTTTATGACAAAAAATATGGAATAATTACACCATTAAAAAATGAAGGCACTTACAATTGCTTTTTAAAAGAGTTAGTAAAAAACAATTACTTAATAGAAGAAATATCAGAAAAAATTCGCTTATTTTATGTGGCCGTAACGAGAGCAAAAGAGAAAATGATTTTTATCTTACCGAAAAAAGAAAAAGAGTTTTCAACGCTTAATCACAATTCTCAGTTAAAATGTCGTTCTTTTGCAGATTTTCTTTATATAATATGGGATTATTTAAAAGATTATCAAATTCCTATAAATATAGAAGAGATTTCTTTATCAAAAAATTATTTAGATACACAATTAGAAAAAGTATGGAAAAGTGAATTAAAAACAAAATTTGATGTTCAAGAACTAACTAATCAAAAAGAAGAAAAACGCCAAATTAAATATTCCAAGAATATGATTTCATTAAATCATTTCGAAGACGATAAAAATATAAAGTTAGGACGAAAAGTCCACGAATATCTCGAATTAATCGATTTTCACAATCCAGATTATTCTTTAATTCCAGAAAAATTAATTCAATCAAAAATCAAAAAGTTTTTAGAATCACCATTTTTAAAAAAACATTTGAATAGCGAAATTTATAAAGAATTTGAATTTGTTTTTGAAAATGAAACTGGTGAACATCATGGGATTATTGACTTAATGATTATAGAAAATAATAGAATTTTAATTGTAGATTATAAATTAAACAATATATTAGATGAAGCATATATTAAACAGCTAAAAGGTTATCAACATTACATAATGGAGCAAAGTGAAAAAAAAGTAGAATTATATTTATATTCAATATTAAGTGAGCAGATTATAGCTATTGAAAATGATAAAGTAGCGTTGTAGAAAAACCAAACATTTTATCCTTATTATAAGTGATTAAAAACTATGAAAGTTTATCATTTTTGGCAAATCGCAATAAACTTTTGAAATAATAGCGAAGAATATTTATCGCTTCCATAAATCGATTCAGGATGCCATTGAACTCCAATTATAAAGGTCTTGTTAGGAATTTCAATAGCTTCAATTACACCATCATCACTTTTAGCTACAATACAAAATGAATCATTTTTTTGTAGACAGCTAGAATGACGACTATTGACACAAATTTGATTAGTCTGAAAAATATCTTTTAGTTTTCCATCATAAATAGTGATAGAATGCGCGTATTTTAAATTTGTTTTATGGATTAAGCCAGATTTTATTAAAACGGTCATATCAGAATTTTGTTCTTTAAAATAAGGAGAGCATCCAATCATTTGCATCCCAAGGCAAATGCCTAACACTGGTTTATCTTGTTCGTAAGCATAATTGTATATTTCTTGTTCAAAACCATACCACTGAGAGCCACCTGGAAAAAGAATTCCATCACATAAATCAACCATTTGCTTTATTAAAAACTTATTATTATCTTTTTGATCTTGATGAAAAGGATAAATATTTTCAATGTCTTCATCATGAATAGGAAGTAATAAAATGGGAAGACCACCCGATTTGATAATTGCGAGTCGGTATTCATCATAGACAAAAAATTTTGATTTTGCGTTATTTTCAAAACGTCCAACAATTCCGATAAGAGGTCTTTTCATCATTTCACCTAAAAAACAATATGAAAAAATAAAAAAAATAGAAGGTAAATGTTATAATAAATCTAAAGGAGTGGTGAAATGAATTTATTTTTATGGTATCCAAAATGTAGTACATGTAAAAAAGCTTATCAGGAAATTCAAGAACTAGGGTTACAAGTTGAATTAAGAGATATCAAAGAAAATAATCCAACCGTTGAAGAGTTAACTATGTGGATTGAACAAAATAATATAGAGCTAAAAAAATTGTTTAATACCAGTGGCCTAGTTTATAAAGAATTAAAATTAAAAGAAAAATTACCTAACCTTAGTGCAAAACAACAAATAGAATTATTAGCAAGCAATGGTATGTTAGTAAAAAGACCATTATTGATTACCAAAAAAGAAGTAATCATCGGTTATAAACCAGGAATATACAAAAATAAATAATAGATAGCCAAAATAGTCTAAGAAAATAAAATATAGGAAAATTTAGAAAGGAAAAAAATATGATAGAAACATTTGAGTTTTTAAAAAAATTAGAAGTTAACTATGTTACGACAATAAAAGATGATAAACCAAGCTGTCGTCCATTTGGAGATCCTGTTTTATTTGATAATAAAATTTATGTTTTAACAAATAAACAAAAAGATGTATCCAAACAAATTTTAAAAAATAATAATGTGTGTATAGTTGCTTATGATGGAAATAATTGGATACGAATAAATTGTAAGTTGATAGACGATAGTCAAAACATGAACGCCAAAAAAGCTATTTTAAAAGAATTTGATTGGGCTGAAGAAGCTGGTTACACCTTAGATAATCCTAATTTTCAAATATTATATATTTCAGAAGCAGATTCTATAATTTATGATAAAGATGGAAATGCTCTAAAAGTATTTAAGTTTTAGGGATAGATTTTTTTAAGTAAAATATCGATCTAATAACATTAATTTTTTTGAATATTAAATTTATTTATGTTATAATACCCAAAAAAATTTGAAAGGGGATTATAACATGACTTATCCGTTAAAATATGTAGCGTTACATATTACAAATGAATGTTCAGGCAACTGTCCAATGTGTTATTATGTTCAAGAGGGACAAATAAAATGCGAAGGTAATATCGAAATATTGAAGAAAATTGGAACTAAGCTAAAAAAAGCTGGTGTTGAGGAAGTTTGTTTAGTTGGAGGGGATCCAGCAGAACATTCCAAAATTCAAGAACTAGTAGAACATTTATACAACTTAGGAATTCAAGTTTCAATTCTATCAAATACACATAATTATAAAAATAGTAGTATTGAAAAGATAGCTCCTTATGTTTATTCCTTAGAAGGAACTTTTCATGCATCAACGCCTGAAGAACATAACGCTTTTAATCAAACATCAAATTCTTATCAAAATTTGGTTCAAAAACTAAAAATATATAACGAAATGAAAACATCAACTCAAAAAATTGGTGCGGTTTTAAATGTAATGAATTACAACTACAATTGTTTATACGAAATCATTGCCAGATTAGTTGAAAAGGGAATAACTCCGGATTACGTAATGATACAAAGAATAGGGTTATATGGAAAAGCATCAGGGAATGAAAAATATATAATTATTAAAGAAATGCTAGCAACAGCTTTTGAACAAATAGCACGAATAAATTCAGATTTGGGAATAGAATCCACAATGGTAGATGCCTTTCCATTGTGTTTAGTGCCAGAAAAGTATCATAGATATTTAGCAAAATGTGACTGGGGATATGGTACAGCAGCAATGGACATGAATGGCGATATAGTAAGATGTGCAGTTTCTGAACATAAAGGTGAAAATCTGTTAGGAAACATTTTTGTAAATTCAATAGAAGAAATATGGGAAAACTCTGAAACTTTAATAAATTTTAGAAATAAAAAGTATTTACATCCCGAATGCTTAAGTTGTGATAAAATAGAGCAATGTGGTGGTGGATGCCCAATGAGTTGCGGAAATAACACACTTTCTTCAGATATTTTAGTTAGAAACTTAAAAAAATAATATGTTTTTTCTATTAACATATTATTTTTTTGGAGTTAATGCACTAATAGAAGATATGATATAATAACAATATAGGAAAGAAAAGAGGCATATATGGCAAGAACAGTTTTAATAACTGGTGCTAGTAGAGGAATTGGTGCTTCAACTGCTGAAGTATTTGCTAGCCATCAATATAATATAATTATAAATTATAATCATAGTGAAATGGAAGCAACTGAATTAAGTAAAATGCTAACAGAAAAATACCAGATAAAAACTTATACGATGAAAGCCGATATATCAAATCAAAGCGAAATTGACAATATGTTAAAAGAAATAAAAAAGCAAAACATTCAAGTTGATGTTTTAGTTAATAACGCTGGTATCGATCGTGATTCATTATTGGAAGATAAAACGTTTGAGGATTTTGAAATAACCTTACGAACAAATTTAATTGGCCCTTTTTGGTTAAGCAAAAAAATAGGAATGGAAATGTTGGAAAGAAAACATGGAAAAATCATTAATGTAACATCAACGAATGCCATAGATACTTATTATCCATGCAGTGCCGATTATGATGCATCAAAAGCTGGATTAGTTTCCTTAACTCACAATCTTGCCGTTCAATTTGCTCCATATATTAATGTGAATGCTGTTGCACCTGGATGGACAAATACTGATATGGTAAAAGAAATAGACAAAGAATATCGAAAAGAAGAAGAAAAAAAGATTTTACTTCATCGATTTGCTGAACCAAAGGAGATTGCCAATGTGATTTACTTTTTGGCAACAGAAGATGCAAGGTATATTAATAATGAAGTGATTCGCGTTGATGGAGGATGGTATCTATAATGAAATCAGTGATTATGATTAAGTCTCGTTTGCAAGATTATAACATAGAGCCTTTTATAAAAGAAACAGAAGTAAATTCCGAAAAAACAAGAGAATTTTATCGCCAATCATTACAAGAATTTTTAAACACAAATAAATTGAATTTTGTTGATTTACAAGATTTAATAGATAATGGTTTTTGTATTTGTACATTTGATACTAAAGCAAATGTATATTCTCCTACTAAACTGTCATATGATCAAGTAGATTGGCTATATTCATTAAAAAGTAAATTTGTCCAATATGGTCCTTTCATTCAATTGATAAATAAAGAAAATATTCAAACCTTTCTTACTGATAAACCCCTTGAAAAATTTTATATTAGGATAAACGAGAAAAGCCAAAGAAAAGTGATTATAATTCCTAATGAATACAGTATTAAACATGGTGTTTTTGAACGGGTATTAATTGGAAAAGATAGACATGGTATGGGTGCTAAAGAGTTTTCTGACCTTCACCATTTAGGATTAACATTTCAAAATATAGGTTTAGAAGAAAACGATTACAATGGCTATGTTTGGCTTCAAGCCTTAAGCATGCTAGGTCACTTATCTTTGCAAATTGATGATTTGGATAAAATAGCTGTATTGCATATCCCAGAAATTATCACTCCTCGCCAATTATATTGGGTAAATAATAAATTGCAAAGAGAAATTGAAGGCATTAATAATATTAATGCTTGTTCAATAAGAAGAATGGAGCAAGATTACCAAATTAAAGAATTTGTTAGCGATCCAGAACATCAAGTATTTGCTCTAGATTCCATTATAAACGAAATAAAAATAAAATCTCTTCTGGGAAATATCAAACAAAGAAATGTAGGTGAAATACATGCATCAAAAAATAAATGAAACTTATAGCCTAATTGAACCAAAGTTAAAAGATATATATAATAATATTGATTATATTTGTGAACAAAATAGCCAAAAAGTAATGAATGCATTTTGGCAAAATAATGTGTCTGAAATCCATTTTAATAGTACAACTGGATATGGTTATGGGGATATTGGACGAGACGTAATTGAAAAAGTTTATGCCAATATTTTTAAAGCTGAAGATGCTTTAGTAAGAAATCAATTTATTTCTGGATCTCACGCTTTGTCCACGACTTTATTCGCTTTGCTAAGACCAGGCGATCTATTATTATCTATTACTGGAACTCCTTATGATACATTGCACGAAGTAATTGGTATTAAAGAAAATTCTAGTTCTTTAAAAGCCTTTGGAGTTCAATATCAAGAGATATCTTTAAAAAATAATGAATTTGATGAGGAAGAGATTTTGTCTTTTTTAACTCACAATAAAGCAAAAGTTATTGAAATTCAACGGTCGAAAGGATATTCTACGAGAAAAAGTATTTCTATTAATAAATTAGAAAAAATAATTCCAAAAATAAAAGAAATAAGTCCAGATAGTATAATCATGATTGATAACTGCTACTGTGAGTTTGTAGATACCAAAGAGCCAATTGAGATTGGAGCAGACATTTGTGCTGGCTCTTTAATCAAAAACCTGGGTGGTGGAATGTCTCCAAATGGTGCCTATATTGTTGGACGTAAAGACTTAATTAATTTATGCGCTGAACGGCTAACATTACCTGGTGAAGGTAAAAAAGTAGGACCTTCTCTTGGAATTAATCGAGATTTCTTAAAAGGAATTTACTTTGCTCCATCAGTTGTTAAAAGTGCCTTAAAGACTGCAGTTTTAACCAGTGCATTATTAGAAGAGTTAGGTTTTGATGTTGAGCCTAAGTATAATGATCAACGAGCCGATATTGTTCAAAATATTATTTTTCATAACAAAGAGGATTTAATTTACTACTGTCAAGGAATTCAATCAGGATCTCCCATAGATGCTCATTCACTTCCCATTCCTGATGATATGCCAGGATACGATGATCAAGTAATTATGGCAGCTGGAACGTTTATCCAAGGTTCTTCCATTGAGTTATCCTGTGATGGCCCCTTAAGAGAACCTTATATTGCTTATCAACAAGGAGCATTAACTTATGAATATGGGAAAATCAATGTATTAAAAGCAATTGAATATTTACTAACAAAAAAGAATAGTTAGGGATTTGATTATACTGGTTTGTCACTCACTGGAATCCTTGGTTCAATCGTGGTGGAGCTATTACAAATGGCACAGGTGCTGGTGTGTTTAATTTCAATAATGGCTATGGTAATGGTTGGGGTAATGATAGTTTTCGCGTCTAAGTACACTATGATATAAAAAAATAAAAATTATCAACAATAAATTATTAATATCATAGCAATCAAATTCCTGTCCTTCGGGATAAATACATGAATTTATTACATAGGCTAGTAAAAATGAACGTCTATGTTTTTTATTGAAAAAAATATGGTATAATAATAACTGGTGATCTT
>JAAWDB010000105.1 GCA_022793555.1 Bacilli bacterium | reverse complement strand
TTGATAAAATATTATGAAAATAAATTACGTTTAAGAAATAAAGAATTTTCCATATTTAATTTGGAAGAACAGGAAGAATTAGGTGGAGTAGATAGAAAAATAAATTTCTCTGATAACTCCGTTTTAGGAAAACTGTTTGGTTACTTTTTTGATAATTAAGGAGAGTGTATTATGGACGGATTAAAAATAGACCCAATTGCAAAAATTAAAGTATTTGGTTGTGGTGGCGGTGGATGTAACGCCGTAAACCGTATGATTGAAGAAGGCGTTCAAGGTGTAGAATTCTATGTAGTAAACACCGATTTACAAGTTTTAAATGCTTCCGAGGCCAAAAATAAAATTCAAATTGGTGAAAATATTACAGGTGGTCGTGGCGCTGGATCAAACCCGGAAATTGGAAGAGAAGCTGCACTAGAGAGTAAAGCTTTAATTGAAGAATCGGTAAAAGGTGCCGATATGGTTTTTATCGCATGTGGTTTAGGTGGTGGAACAGGTACTGGTTCTGCACCAATTATTGCGGAAATTGCTCAAGAAGCTGGAGCTCTTACCGTAGGAATTGTTACAAAACCTTTCCGCTTTGAAGGAAAAAAGCGTATGGAAAATGCCCTAATTGGGTTAGAAGAATTAAAAAAACATGTTGATACCTTAATCATTATTCCAAATGATCGCTTAAGAGATATTATTGATAAAACAACAAGTTTCCAAGATGCCTTTAAAGAAGTAGACAATGTCTTACATCGTGGTGTTCAGTCAATTTCGGATTTAATTGCCGTAACTGGAGTCATTAACTTAGACTTTGCTGATGTAAAAACAGTGATGGAAAAAAGTGGAACTGCTTTAATTGGAATCGGTATGGGAATTGGTGAAAATAGAGCTGTTGAAGCAGCACGTCAAGCAGTATCTAGTGCTCTTTTAGAAACAACAATCGATGGAGCAACCGATGCTATTATCAATATTACGGGTGGTAATTCATTAACACTTTTTGAAATTGAAGATGCCGTTGAAACGGTTCGTGAAGCCGCTAATAGTGATATTAACATTGTCTTTGGTGCCATTCAAAATTCAAATTTAAATGATGAGGTAATTGTAACTGTCATCGCAACTGGTTTTGATGGAAAAAGTGAAGAAACAGACGACTCAATGCCCAAAAGAAGAATGAGTAATATGGATACAGAATATGATATTCCACCATTCTTAAGAAGTAGAGATGATTATTAAGATTTCGTAAGAGATCTTTTTCTTAACTTTTAAGGATGAAAAAAATAAACTAAAAGAAGGCAAAGAAATGAATAAAAATGTTCATGAAGAATTAGTAAGAATAAAACAAGATATTGCTTGGATGAAAAAGATCATTTTAGAAAGCAAACAAGATCAAGAACAAATAGGAAAAATGATATCAGATGCTGATGAAATTTTACAAAATAAGGAAATTATGGTCACGGATATTTTAAGAAAACACTTATCTGCTGACATTTTTCACTATTTTTGTACCGAATCTTTAAAGGTTGATTATGCCGTATGTCAAGCATGGTATGAAACCGAGAATCGTAAATTAAAGCGTTTAAGAAAAGAAAGTAATAGCAAAGCATTTTGTGGCTTAACGATGACCTTACTTTCAGCGATATCAAATATTCCGGTATTAAAAGAGGGAATTCAAAATCTATTATCCATCATCCCAACGGATAATTTAGAAAGAACTTTGGTTAGTTTAACGCTTGTTTGTGCATTATATACACTAAAAGAATTAAAACAATTAGAAAAAACAGATTCTGATTGGCAAGATTTACAAGCATTAGAAAAATATTTCCGAACTTCTTCAGATGGACTAAAAAAGAAAAGAGAATTATAAGAATCGACAGTTTTTACGATTCTTTTTTTTTATAATCATTTTGGTGATGATATGAAAATCTATCTTGATTTAATAGCGCTTTTAAATTTTAGTATGGATTTTCTTTTACTATTGACGGTTAATTATACCTTAAAGCGAAATAGTTCCTGGAAAAAGTTAGTTTTGGGCGCCCTTTTAGGATCCTTAACCTTAATCTTCTTGTTTCTTCCTTGTTCCAAAATGTTTTTAATTATTTTTAAAATCATCACCTCATTTCTCATTTGCATTGTTAGTTTCCATTTCAAAAATTGGCGCTACACATTCCAAAATATGATTTATTTCTATATGACAGGAACTATTCTTGGTGGATTCTTATATTACTTAAACATCGAATTTAGCTACAAACAAAAAGGCATTGTTTTCTTTCATGAAGGTTTATCCATTAATTTTATCTTTCTAATCATAATATCTCCCGTAATTTTATATATTTATTTAAGAAGTAATAAAAAATTAAAAAGTCAGTACAACCATTACTATGAATTATTTATTTTCTTTAAAGACGGTCAGAAATTAACTTGCAATGCTTTTTTAGATACAGGAAATAAATTACTGGATCCCATCACGAATAAAGCGATTATATTGCTTGAAAAAGCAAGTTTAAAAAAAATCGATACCAAAAGAATAATTTATGTTCCTTATCATTCCCTAAATAATCATGGTTTATTAAAATGCATTTCTCCGGAATATGTAGAAATAAAAGGACAGAAATCCAAAAAATATTTAATTGGGATTAGTGAAGAAGAATTTCATATTGATGGAATAAATTGTATTTTAAATTCTAAATGTCAGGAGGACTTAATATGTTAAAAAAAATCTTATTATGGTTACGAAAAAAATATAGCGAATGTTTCTTTGTTGGAAGCACCGATAAACTTCCGCCGCCCCTTAGCAAAGAAAAAGAATTAGAATATCTAATTAAAGTGAGCCAAGGGGATGATGAGGCAAGAAATATTTTAATTGAACATAACTTACGCTTAGTCGTTTTCTTAGCCAAAAAATATGAAAACACCGGTTATGAAGTAGAAGACTTAGTAAGTATTGGTTCGATAGGCTTAATAAAAGGCATTAATACCTACAAAATCGATAAAAACATTAAGCTTGCTACATATGCCTCACGCTGTATTGCCAATGAAATATTAATGTTTCTAAGAAAAAATAAAAAAAGAAGAGGAGAAATATCCTTAGAAGATTCTTTAAATTATGATGCCGAAGGCAACGAATTACACCTAGAAGATATTTTAGGAACTGATGATGATTTAGTGAGCAAAGAGTTTGAATCGAACATGGAAAAAAATTTACTTTCGAAAGAAATTAATAAATTAAATGATCGTGACAAACAAATTATGGTTTTACGTTATGGCTTAAACAACACTGATGAATATACCCAAAAAGAAGTTGCTGAAATGCTAGGAATCAGTCAATCTTATATTTCAAGAATTGAAAAAAAGTCATTAAAAACTTGAAAACATTATTAAAAATTTAAAAGAAATGCTAAATAATGTCAAACAAAATCGAAGTTTTGAATAGAATGAACAATAATTGAATAAAAAAAGCTCTTTTTAACCAACAGATAGTTGAAAGGGGCTTTTTAAATGGCACGATATAAAGTAGACATTACTGGTCTAAATACCAATAATATTAAAGTATTAAAAAGTAGTGAAACCATAGAATTATTTAAGAAATATCAAAGTGGAGATTTAAATGCCAAAGAAGAACTGGTAAATGGCAATTTAAAATTAGTATTAAGTATTCTAAAACGTTTTAATAATTCCAAATATAACCTAGATGATTTATTTCAAGTTGGAGTTATTGGGTTAATTAAAGCCATTGATAATTTTGATTTATCTTATAATTTAAAATTGAGTACATATGCTTGTCCTTTAATTTTAGGAGAAATTAAACGATACATTAGAGATAATACAAGTGTCCGTGTAAGTAGAAGCGTGAAAGATTTAGCTTATCAAATATTAAAATGCAAAGAAGAGTATATGACAAAAAATGGCTATGAACCAACAAATGCGGAAATTGCTCAAATTTTAGAAATTGAAGAATATAAAATTTCCTATGCACTCGATTCTTTAAAAGAACCAGTAAGTATTTTTGAACCCATATATAATGATGGGGGTGATACCATATATTTACTAGATCAATTAGCGGACAAAAAAGAAAAGAGTAGAGATCAAGATATGATAATTTCTATGAATAAAGCGATTGAGAAATTGCGTGAACGAGAACGAAATATCCTAAAGGAACGCTTTATTATTGGTAAGACCCAAATGGAAATTGCCGATCGTTTAGGAATTAGTCAAGCTCAAGTCTCACGTATCGAAAAAAGTGCAATTACTAATGTTCGAAAGTTAATCAAATAAAAATCCTTACATATAGTTTATTGAGGTGGTTTTATGCGTCTTGCCGATTTACAAAGAAAAGATGTCGTTAGTATAAAAGATGGTCGCAGATTAGGAAGAATTATTGACGTTGAGATTGATAGTGGTGGAGCAATTCTTTATTTAGTGGTGGAGCCAAAACGTTTTTTTCGTTTTTTTGGAAGTGCTGATGAGACAACCATAACTTTTTCGCAAATTAACAAAATCGGAGAGGATGTCATATTAGTCGAAATATGATATAATTAACAAGAGGTTATCTTATGAATCGAAAAATATTGCTTGTAGCAATTGCTACGCTGTTTTTAGACCAACTATCCAAAGTATTGATTGAAACCTTTATTACTTTAAATGAGCAAATTGTAATTATTCCAAATTTTTTTTCATTGCATTACATGAATAATTATGGTGTTGCTTGGAGTTTATTAGATAATAAAATTCCTATAATTATTGGTATTAGCATTTTATCACTTGCTTTAATTTATCATTTTATGTACCAGTTCATACCGAATAAAAGAAACAATATCGCCTTTGGTCTTTTAGTAGGAGGTATGGTAGGAAATCTCATGGACCGTTGGCTATTTGGATACGTAAGAGATTTTTTAGATTTTAATCTATTTGGATATGACTATCCAATTTTTAATATCGCCGATATCGGAGTCGTCATAGGAACGATTTTGCTAATTATCGCTGTTGTAAAAGGAGAAGATCATCGTGAAAACATGGATTGTCGAAGAAAATGATATTCGTTTAGATAAATATTTAGCAAGTATCACTGAGTATTCAAGAAGTCAAATTGAGCATATGCTTGAGCAAGATTGTATTTTAATTAATGGTCAAAAACCAAAACCAAGTTATAAAGTAAAAAAAGAGGATAAAATAGAATTTGTTAAAGAATTAAAAAATGAAACAAATGTCGAACCAAAAAAAATGGCTTTAAACATTGTTTATGAAGATGATGATGTTATTGTAGTCGATAAACCAAGTGGCTTAGTGGTTCATCCAGGAAGTGGTAATTACGATAATACTTTAGCAAACGGTCTTCTTTATCACACAAAAAATCTAAGTGATGTCAATGGTTTAGAAAGACCAGGAATCGTCCATCGTATTGATAAAGATACCAGTGGTTTATTATTGGTAGCAAAAACGAATGCAGCGCACCAAGTATTAGCAAGTGATTTCAAAGAAAAGAAAGTTTCTAGAAAATATGTAGCTTTACTAGAAGGTGAATTTCAAAGTCGTCACGCTATTATTGATGCCCCCATTGGAAGAGATGAACTAAATCGAAAACGAATGACTGTCACCGCTAACAATTCTAAACATGCTGTAACACATTTAACCGTTTTAAAAAGATATGTTGGATACACGCTTGTCGAATTAAAATTAGAAACGGGAAGAACACATCAAATAAGAGTACATATGAAATATATTGGATACCCCGTGTACAACGATCCCGTTTATACAAATAAGAAATGTACGGAATTTGGTCAGTTTCTGCATTCAAAAGAATTAGATTTTGTGCATCCTATCACCAAAAAAAACTTACACTTTACTTCTCCGTTACCCAAAGAATTTCAAAATTTCTTAAATACTTTGGAAGAAAAAGAAACTGGTCTGTAAGAATAGAATAAACAAAAAGAAATGGGATATAAAGAGTAAAACGTAGTAAAAAAGCGTTTCTTTTTTTAGTTGGAAATCGAAAAAAAATTGAAAAGTAATAAGTGCCAAAATGGAACAAAAAGCAAAATAAAGATTTGCAAAATAAAATTGAAATAATCCATAACTACACGCTAGAAGCATTATAGAGATCGCTAAAAAGAAAATATGAGTAAAATTTTTCTTTAAATGTTTAAATTGAAAAGTAAAAAACAGCAATAGAATTTCGGCGATACTATAGAAAAGGAATATCATAGTCACAGAGCTCCTCTTTACTAATCTTATGAAATGTATTAAAATAAAAGTACTGCTAGGAGGAAGTCCATGAGTACAATTGTAATGAATAAAAAAGATGAAATCATCATGCGTTTAGTTCATTATTTCGTAACTGAACAAAATTATACCCCCATTGTTGTTAATGGGGTCAAAGATGAAATTTGGTTGGAAAATCAAGATGGGCCATATAAAATTGTTCGAATTAATGCCAACTATATCCATAATGAAGAGCAATATAAATTTGATGTTTTTAAAATCAATAATGTCATGCGTCAGATCAAGAAGAAAACCGTATCTTTTTCGATGAATACATTAAACATTCTTTTAGATGTCAATGATAATGTTAAAATACCTACCCAAAAAAATATTAATTCCGTCGTCGTAAAAAATTTAAAAGATGCCAAAAAGAAATTAAAAGGCGAGTCTTTTCCCGATATTGATTTAAAATTATTGGATGAATCGAGTGGCATGGATTTAATTTTAAATGTAACCAAAGATATCAATGAGAAGACAGAAAAAGAAAACAAAGTTTATGAAAGTACCTTTAAACCCAAAAAAATAATTGTTACTAACATAATCATAAGTATTTGTATCGTTGCTTTTTTCATTACTTTTATTGGTAGTAGTGGAAAGTTAGATGCTTTAAGCCTTCTAAAATATGGAGCAAATTACGCACCTTTAGTTTCCTCTGGTGGAATCAATATTTTCCGTTTGGTTACCAGTGCCTTTTTACATGGTGGCTTTCTTCATTTATTATTTAATATGTATGCTTTATTCATTATTGGTACACAAGTAGAAAATTATGTTGGCAAAGGAAAGTTTATTGCTATTTATTTAATTAGTGCCATAAGTGGTAATTTGATGTCTTGTATTTTTGGAAGTAGTGTAAGTGTTGGAGCATCTGGTGCCATATTTGGCCTTCTTGGCGCTTTACTATATTTTGGATATCATTATCGTTTATATTTAGGAAGTGTTTTAAAAAATCAAATTATTCCGTTAATTGCTTTAAATTTAATTTTAGGATTTATAATGTCAGGTGTCGATAATGCTGCGCATATTGGTGGTTTAATTGGTGGATACCTTTCCATGATGGTCCTAGGAATAAACGGAAAAACAAATAAAACTGATCGTGTAAATGGCTGCATTGTTCTAACCATCTATTTAGCATTTTTAAGTTATGTCGTTTTCTTTCGTTAAATAAAAGAACCTCAATATAAAAATTGAGGTTTTCTTGTGCATAAAAAATCTAGTAAATTTTGTTTACTAGATCTTTTTTAAAATTTACGATAAAGTCCAATTGCTTTTCCAATAATCGTGACATTTTCAAAAATAAAAGGTGCCATGGTATCATTTTCTGGTTGTAAACGAATATGTCCATCTTCTTTATAAAAAGTTTTTAAAGTAACTTCATTATCTTCGGTCATGGCAACCACGATTTCACCATTTCTAGCTGTACTTTGTTTTTGAACAATAACATAATCTCCATCATAAATTCCTGCATTAATCATCGATTCACCGCTAACCTCTAAAGTAAAAACGCTTTCTTTCGAAGGAATCAAAGCCGCAGGAAGATCAAAAAATTCATTTGGTCGTTCAATGGCTTCAATCGGATTTCCTGCCGTAACTTTTCCAAGTAAAGGGACCTTTATAACATCATCATGATTTTCTTCGTATTCATTATCTACAAGTATTTCAATCGTTCGAAACTTATTACTAGAAGTTTTAATCACACCAGCTTCTTCTAACTTTTTGACATGGGTATGAACGGTTGCTGGACTAGATAAACCAAGTCCTGCTCCAATTTCTCGAATTGCCGGAGGATACCCATGTTTCGCAGTATACTTTTTAATATAATCTAAGACTTCATTTTGCTTTTTTGTTAAAGTTTTTTCGGAATTTATTATCATCCGTATAATCACCCATTAACATCTTAACACAGTTTGTAAAACGTGTCAAACATTTGTTCAAATTACTCTTGACACGAACGTGTGTATGATATAAAATGATTATAGAAAGAGGGAGTATTATGAATGAATTAATGAAAAAATATGGAGGATTAATTCTTTTTTACGGAATTATCGTGTTGGGTGTATTAATGTTAAATGAACGATTTCGTTATTTAAACCAACAAGAAGAGAGCTTAAAAAGTAAAATGATCAATGAAATAGCATTTCAAAATTAAGGAGGAGATAAAAATGTGCAAGAAAGAATTATTAAAAAAAATAAAAACCAAAGGTAGCTTAGTTTTAATCCAGAAATATGTAGAAGACATAATGAAAGAGAAGTATCACGATAATTTATTAGATGATGAAATTTTCTCACTATTTGAAAAAGTAATTGACTTAGCCAAAGATATGTATGAAGAAGACAAAATATCGCAAAAAGGCGATGTCACAAGTATTTTTTCCGTTCTTTTATCCCTCTGTAATAAATTAGAAATCAACATTTTTGATGCTTTATTAGAAGAAAAGCAAAGAGTACTGTCAGAATATTACACATAAAATATTTGAGTGCATCTTTAAAATTTGTTATACTAATTCTAGAATAAGAAGGTGCATTATGAATCAAGAGGATATTCGTACATTAAATGAATTAAAAATTTTAAGTATAGATATGATTACTAGAGCAGGAAGTGGTTCTCCAGGCTTAGCTTTAAGTATGGCACCAATTGTATATACTTTGTTTCATCGCCATTTATGCATTCGTCCAAATGAACCAAATTGGCTTAATCGTGATCGTTTAATCGTTTCATCTCAAGGCGCTTCTAGTTTAATTTATGCAGCATTACACATGGCTGGATTTCCAATAAAAAAAGAAGACTTGATGAACTACCGAACCATAAATAGTATTACTCCAGGAATTTTAGAATATATGAGAACTCCAGGGGTGGAAGCTACTACTGGATTACATGGGGAAGGTATTGCTTGTGCAACGGGTGTCGCCTTAGCAGGAAAATATATTAAAAATGTCTTTGAAAGTGAAGATGATCGTTTAAAGTTAATCGATTATACGACCTATTGTCTATGTGATGATGCGGACTTTATGGAAGGAATTACAAATGAAGCGTTATCCTTTGCGGGAGTTCAACAATTAAATAATTTAATAATCTTATATAGTTGCACAAATATCACGGAAGATGGTCCACTAGATACGACAATTAATGAAGATATCGTAAAGAAATATCAAGCTTTAGGTTTTTATGTCGATATGCTAAAAGATGGTTCCAACATTCGTGACATTGATCGCGCAATTTCATCCGCTAAAAAAAGTGGACGTCCATCATTATTAATATTTAAAACTATTTTAGGAAGTGGATCATTTAACGAAAATAAGAGTATTACTTATAATCGACCATTAACAACGGATGATGTTGCCAATTTAAGAAAAAAATGGAACTTATTTTTACCGCCATTTGAAATATCAAAAGATAGTATTATTTATTTTCAAAAAGGCATTAACGATCGTAGCGATAAAAAATATCAAAAGTGGCAAGAAATTTATAAAAGATTAGAAGGTCAACAAAATCCTCGGTTAATAGAAATAAAAAATGCTTTAGAAAATAAGCAATGGAATTTCAATTTTAATAGCGATAATTATAAAATTAATGATAATTATCGGGAATCATTACGCGAAACAAATTTAAAAATATTAAATATTATTGGCGGCAAAACACCATTAATCTTAGGAGGAAGTGCTGATTCTTCTTTATCTTGTCAAAGCTTTTTAAATAACACAGGTGAATTAAATCCCAAAAACAAATTAGGGCGTAATATCCGTTTTGGATCTCGAGAAAATGCCATGGCATCTATTTTAAATGGTATGGCCCTTGTTGGATTAAAAGTATATGGCAGTACTAAATTAATCTATGCGGATTACTTAAAATCTTCATTAAGATTAACAGCATTAATGAATCTACCTGTTACTTATATCTTTACTCATGATACGATTCACATTGGCGAAGATGGACCAGTAATGCAACCTATAGAGCAACTATCCATGTTACATACTACACCAAACTTAATTTGCTATCGTCCAGGAGATATTATGGAGGTAATGGGATCTTGGGAATGTATTTTAAAAAAGAATTTACCATCTGCACTGATCATCACCAAAAATGATTCTCCAAAATTACCAGGGAGTAGTGCTAAAGAAGTCTCTAAAGGTGCTTATATTATAAAAAAAGAAAAAACGAAATTAGATGGAATTCTAATAAGTTCTGGTAGTGAACTAGTTTATGCACTACAAATGGCTTATGATTTTGAACAAATCGGTTTAGATGTTCGTGTTGTATCCATGCCATCGATGGAGTTGTTTTTAAGCGAAGGTAAAGAATATGAAGAGCTTATTTTACCAAGTACAGTAAAACGAATAGTAATTTCTGCCGAAAATCCTCTAATTTGGAATCGTTTTACCAACAGTTATGAGAGTATTATTGGAATTAATGAATTTGGTTATAGTGGACGGCCATTTGAAGTTGAACAAAAAATGGGCTTTGATTATCTTTCGTTAAAAGCAAAAGTAGAATCCTTATTAAGATAAGAATTAAACGATAAATTTCCCTTTTTCGACAAAAATTTTTTTGCATTTCTGCTAAAGTAGATTTGGGTGAAATTTATGAGACAATTTTTCATTTTTAAAATTAAAGATGAGTTAGCTATTTTAACCAAAAAAAATCCCCATCATTTATATCGAACACTAGAACAAATCTATTATGTTGATAAAAATGATTTGGAACTAGGAGTAGATTTATTTGAAAGAATTATAGAAAAAATGAATCCCAAACAACTAGATATTGAATTATTTAAAAATTATAAAGAAAACTATTTTTATTCAAAATACCGCAACGTACATCAAATTTATGATGTGTATCGTCAAGAAAGAACCAAATTAATTGTAAACCGTACATATTTAGAAATGGAAAGTACGATTCCAAGACCTTCTTTTCTAAAGGATCTAGAAAAAGAAAAAAATTTGTTTTTTTGTGATTTTGAAAATAAAGATTATTTTTGGCTAGAAAAAATAGCGGTGTAAAAACTTGTGTTTTAATCTGATTTTTAGTAAAATTAATCAACAAGGAGGCTATTATGTTAGGAGACATATTATTAGTATTATTAGGAATTGTAATTGGGGCAGTGATCGGATTTTTACTTGCTCGTACTGCAACAAAAAAATACATGCAAAAGAATCCTCCAATCAACGAAAAAATGATTGAAGCAATGATGAGCAGTATGGGACGAAAACCAAGTCAAAAGCAAGTAAAACAAGTAATGAATCAAATGACAAAAAATATGTAATAACGTTACTTGAAGAGCGTGATAGCAAAATTTTTAGAGAAAAAAATTAAAGCTCTATTTTTCTTTTACGAAAAAATGAGCTTTTTTAATGTTTTAAAAGGCGTTAGGATTATATTTAAAACGAAACATAATAAAATCCATTTGCTGAATTATCGCTATTGACTTTTTTTACTTTTTTATGATATCCTATCAATAGAATAAAAAAGGTGGTGAGTAAAATGGATTTTTTGACGAATTTATATAGTAATGATAATTTTGGAATTATCTTATTCATAGTAATATCCATTTTAGTGCTAGCGTTTTTAATTGTCCTATTTTTTGGAAAAAAGGATCAAAAAGAAAGAAAACTAGCAGAAACAAAAAGCATAGAAGTAAACAATACATTGGCACAGAAAGCTTTTACTGATGATGAGCCAACTGTCCAATTAAATATTGATCCTGAAATTTTTAAACGATCAACAGAAACTTCAACTGAAAATGAATTAAATGTTGAAAAAATGGTAGATCCGTTACCAGCACCAATTGTAGAAGAGAAAAGTGTTCCAGCCCCTACATTAACTGATAACGATAGTATTATAAAAGTTGAAAATGTTCAAAAAGAGGAAGAACAAATTGTTCCTCCTAAAATGGACTTTGATTTTGATGCTTTAGCAGATTCTATTTCTAAAGAACTTGAAAGCATTAGCAATCAAGAAGAATCATCTTTTACTATTACGCCACCAATAGTTTCTGAAGAATCTGTTGCTAATGAATCAACTTTTGATACAGTAGAAACTACTGATTTTCCACCAATTATAGAAGATTCTGTATCATTTAATAAAGTAAAAGAACCAATAGAAAACAACAATTATAATAATCAAGAAAAGCCAAAAATGCCAAGTCCTAATCAATTTAGTTCGGTTTTTGTAAGTAAAAAGAAAGAAAATGAATCAAAAGAATTTGAAGTGGAACCAAAACCTATAATCGAAGAAAAAAAAGAGCCAGTTATTCCACCAATTTCTCCTGCTAAACCAAATATTGAATTACCAAAAACAATTGATTTACCAAAATTAAATACGAATACGGAAGTTAACAAGAAATCTGATATTGTCTTTTCGAGTTTAGAAAATGATGTTTCTTCATATAATAGAAATGATGAAAATAGAATGTAAAAATTCTATTTTTTTTAAATTCTGCTATTTTTTTGATTCAATAATGGTATAATAAAAAAGGAGGGTAAATCATGAATTTTCGAAAACCAAAAGAAAAATTAGATATGAATGAAGTAAATGAAGTCGTAAGTCTTTCAAAAAAGATTCTTCACTTATTTTATTTAGTTATGATTATTGCAATTATTTTAATTGTTACAATTATAGCTAGAGAATGGGGAATTATTAATTTTTTACTAAGTGTTTTAAAAGTATTATCACCATTGTTTATTGGCTTTGTCATAGCATGGCTATTAAATCCATTAGTAAAGAAAATGGAACAAAAAGGTATACCAAGAATGGTAAGCTCCTTAATTTTATATTTATTATTGATCGTTTTTTTAATCGTATTTATTCGAATATTAATACCGACAATTTATACGCAATTAAATGAATTGTTAAGTAATCTTCCTGAGATTTTTAATGGTGTAGAAGATTACATTACGAATCTTTTTGATTCATTAAGTACTAATAAGGGAATTGATTTAAGTAATGTCAAACAAAACCTAATGGAAACCATGAATACATTTTTTGTTGATTTTACCACCAATTTACCAGCTTCTATTATCAATTTTGTAGGTAACTTTTTCTCAAGTCTATTAACGATTGGCTTCGGCTTAATTATTGGCTTATATATGCTATTTGATTTTGATGCGATTAATACCCATTTACTACATTTATTTCCTAAAAAAAATCGCTTTGAACTATCATTATTAATCACAAATATTAGTAGTGAAGTAAGAAAATGTGTAAATGGAACCCTTTTAGTAGCAACAATGGTCTTTGTTTGTGATTCTATCGGCTTTGCTGCTATTGGACTTCAAGCACCATTATTATTCGGTTTCTTTTGTGGACTTACTGATTTAATTCCATATGTTGGACCATATATTGGTGGTGCAGCCGCCGTAATAATTGGTTTTAGTCAAAGTAGCTTAATTGGTATTATGGCGATAATCGTGGCTGTAATTGTTCAGTTAATAGAAAACTTCATCTTACAACCAGTCGTAATGAGTAAAACAATGAAACTGCATCCTGTAACAATTATTCTAGGACTGTTGATTTTTGAACATTTCTTTGGTATATTAGGAATGATTTTGGCGACACCTTGTATAGCGCTAGCCAAAGTAGTTTACAGATTTTTTGTTGAAAAATACAATTTATTTGAAGATCAAAATGTAATATTAATCGATGAAGAAGGAAAGTAAAGATTCGTTTTTTAAAGAGAGTAAGTGGTTGGTGGAAACTTACAAAAATTATCTTTATCTGCTGCCTTTGGAGATTAAACGGGAAAACCGTTATCAAAATTAAGTAAAAAAAAGGATGGTACCGCATAATTTGCTCCTTGGCATATGTGGTACCTTTTGTTTTAGGTGAGGTGATTTATGAGAATATTTTTAATTGCAGGAAAAGCCAGAAGTGGTAAATATAGTGTAGCCGAAAGTATCAAAAACTATTATGACCAAAATAATGAAAAAACTGTTTTAACCGAATTTAGTAAATATATTAAATTGTTTGCTTCTGAAATGATTGACTGGGAATACAATAAAGAACCCAAACCAAGAAGATTTTTACAAAATATGGGGTCTTTCATTCGAATAAATTTACAAGATCCCGATTTCTTTATTAGAAGAATGCAAGAAGATATAAAAATTTATGAAAAGTTTTTTGATAACTTAGTAATAGCTGATGTTCGTTTTCCCAAAGAAATATTAAAAATGAAAGAGAATTACCAAGAGTGTTATTCCATTTACGTTGTAAATGAACATGGCAATTATGACTTGAATTTAGAAGAATCAAAACATGAAACCGAACGAGCCTTAGATGATTTTGATGATTTTGATTACATCATTGTAAATGATGATAAAAAAGCATTGAATAAAAAAATGCACGATATTTTAAAAGAATTATAAACCAAAAAGGAGAAATAAAAATGGAAAATATTAAAGACTTATTTATCAATTATTTTGTGAGTAAAGGACATACTCAAATACCAAGTGCCCCAATAGTACCCGAAAATGATCCATCTGTTCTTTTTAATACTGCAGGAATGCAACCCTTAATTCCTTATTTAATGGGAGAAGAGCATCCCAGTGGCAAAAGACTTTGTGATTATCAAAAATGTGTGCGTTTAACAGATTTAGAAGAAGTAGGAGACAAAACCCATCACACTTTCTTTGAAATGCTTGGTAATTGGAGCTTAGGAGATTATTTTAAAAAAGAAAGTATCGCTTATAGCTTTGAATTTTTAACAAAAGTATTAAATATTCCGGTAGACCGTTTAGCTGTAACTGTATTTCAAGGTAATGATCAAATTCCAAGAGATGAAGAAAGTGCAAAATATTGGTTAGATCATGGCATCCCAAAATCTAGAATTGCTTATCTAGGAAAAGAAGACAACTTCTGGGCCGCTGGAGAAACAGGACCTTGTGGAACAGATACGGAAATCTTTTTTTGGCGTAGTGATGATCAAGTTCCAGAAAACTTTGATCCTACAGACGACCGTTGGGTCGAAATATGGAACAATGTTTTCATGGAGTTTAATCAAAATAGCGATGGAACAATTTCTTCACTTCCTAAAAAAAATGTGGATACCGGAATGGGTTATGAGCGAATTGTTGCTGTTGTAGAAGGCGTATGTGATAACTACGCATCATCCGTTTGGAAATCTGTTATTCAAAAAATATGTCAAATTTCTGGCCTTACTTATGAAGGTAACGAAAAGGGCATGCGAATAATTGCGGATCATATTAGAACTAGTATTTTTATCGCTGCTGATCCTGCTGGAATTTTGCCAAGTAATACAGATCAAGGATATATTTTAAGA
>JAAWDB010000104.1 GCA_022793555.1 Bacilli bacterium | reverse complement strand
TATCTCCTTCAATAATACGAATATCATGAATAGCAAAAGAATCATCGATTAAAACAGATGCGATTCCTTTCATTTTTGAGCCTTCTTTTTCTATTTTGCGAACGCTTACAGATGTAATTTCCATTGTTTACACTCCTTCTAAAGTTTTAATCAAACTTACTTATATCATATAGCAGATAATATACGAAATCAATATTTTTTACAAGTACTTTACTTGAACTTCACCAGTAATGATATCTGCATAATTAAAACTTTTCTCCACGCCATTCACTCGCACGGTAAAAATATAAGGATACATTTTAGATATCGTACCGATAAAATACTCCTTTTTATTTCGAAGACCAAAAACAGACACTTCAACACTTTCATTAACGTGTTTTTGCATCTCATTTTTTATAATCTCTATATTCATGTTTTCCCCTTTCATCTTGGATAGCCCACATACATTAGACCATTGCACATAAGTCCTCCCATACCATCCTTACCGTATTTTGTTTTATCAAGAAGACCAACTAAATCAATTGCCTTGTTTCGTTCACTCATAGCAATCGTTGAAGCAATAATCGCTGGATCCAAAGCATGAATATTTACCCGTTTAGGACTAGAGGCAAAATTAGCTCCTGCCTTAATTAATTCCTCATAATTGCTTTGACAAGCACCTGCGATAATAACTAGCTTTTCATGACTTTTTTCAAATCGTCTTGCTTCTTTTACTGCTTTCACAAAATTTTCGGTATTTTTATAATTACGAATATTGTGAATATCGCCTTTTTTCTTATAATAAGCATCATGACCAGTAATAATAACAATATCTGGTTGATACTCTAATAGTAACAAATGAATTTTTGATGCAATTTCACTTTCACTAATTTTTTTACCAACTGCAAACACATTATTCTTACGATAAAATTTTAAACAACGTTCCAAATATTCACTATCTCCATCAATATGCAAAATCTTACCAGGCAAATAAAAAAATTCTCCTCGCATCATATTCTCTTCACCAATTTGTATATCGCTGACAACATCCTCCACTTTTTCTTCGGCATCAGTTAAAACTAAATCTTCAATATTACTATCGGCATATAAACGAACATCAACACCCTTTAAATAACACATATCTCCCTTAATATTTACAACTTTAAAAATCGTATCATTCTGATAACTATTTCGAGTGACAAAATCACCCTTTTTTATTTCCATAGGCTTCACCAATATAATCTATGTGTAAAATAAAAAAAAAGAACTTTATACCGTTTGATAATAAAGTTCTAAAAACACATTTTCATTAATCTCTTCTGCTCGAACCGTTTCTTTATATCCATGCTTTTCTAAAATAACGAGCATTAAAGACCAATCATAATTTTTTAAGTTATTTTTTAATGTTTTTCGTTTATTGGCAAAACACTGTTTTAAAAATTTAAAATATAATTTGGTATCAACATCAACTTTTTCTTTACTTTTAAAATGAACCACTGAACTATCTACCTTAGGAACTGGATCAAAACAATGTCTTGAAACATCAAATTCCTTAGATACTTCAAAATAATAATTTAAAAACACCGTAAAATAACCATAATCTTTTGTGTGAGGTTTGGCACAAAAGCGATCAGCAACTTCTTTCTGAACCAACAAAACCATTTCTGAAATCTTAATATTTGACTGAATAAGATGTTCAATAATTGGTGTAGTAATATAATAAGGAATATTAGCAACTACATAAAAGGATTCATAGGTATAAGACGATAAATCCTGATTGATATCACTTTTCAGAAAATCTTTCCAAAAAATTTTATCTGTATAAGAAGATAAAACAGATTTCATACGTTCATCAATTTCATAAGCTACATACAAACATCCCTTTTTTACTAGATATTTCGTAAGAGCTCCTTTTCCAGGACCTATTTCTAAAATCATATCCTCATCTTTTACAGAAATTACACCAGCAATTTTTTGAAGTACAGTTTCATCTTTTAGAAAATTCTGCCCTAAACTTTTTTTGGCGGGAATACGCTCCATAAAATCACATCTCTTCTTTTCTTGAACATATCAAAAATTATTAAAAAAAACAAGATTAGGATCCCCAACCTTGTCTTAAAACATCATAAGTAATCGATTTTCTACCTACGTTTTGAAGTGCAAACTCTTCACTTGGTGATAATAAATCCAAATCACTACCAAGAACTCCGCGATCAAGAACAATAGCAATAATTGGTTCGCTTGATAGCTTTGCGTGATTAAAACGAACGATCGTTCCACAAGGTAAATTACGACTTGAAGCAACAATTCGAACATTTCCGTAAACAGCATCAGGATATATATCCGTACCATCTTTAATATAGTAACTAGGTTTACATGCCAATGTTCCACCACATAATGGACAATTAGCTCCATATCCAGTTAAATCTCCAGTGTAAGTATCCTTAGCACTATATAAATCATTTTTTATATCTTCTTCTAGCTTTAAAGCCATTGTCGACAAATCAATTGCTCGATTCGTTGTATTATTTTCAAGCTTTGTTTCAATTAAATTAGTACTTGACTTAGCAACAAAAATGACACCAATTACCGTAACAAGACGTATAATTTGTGAAATTTTATGACTTACAGTTCCCAAAATGTTCACCTCAGATCATAAAAGTATTCTAGCATAGGTCCGTAATTTTGTCAAAAATGGAATAAATATTTCGATTGGTAATTTCTTCAAGTTCTGTAATCGAAATTTGTAATTCTTGAACAATAAATTCTGCAATATTACGAATATATTTTGGACTATTTTGCGTTCCTCGATAAGGATGAGGGGTTAAAAAAGGACTATCCGTTTCTAATACAATATGATCTTTTATAATTGGTAAAATTTCTTTTAATTTGCTATTTTTGAAGGTTACAACGCCATTAATTCCCAGCTTAAAACCCATTTTAATATAAATTTCTGCTGTTTCTGCACTTCCAGAAAAAGAATGAATAACACCCTTTACTTGGTAATTTTTTAAAATATCAATAGTATCTTGTGTAGCTTCTCTTGAATGAATAACTACTGGCAAATGATATTTTTCTGCATACTCTAATTGTCGTTGAAATAACTTTTTTTGTTCTTCTTTATTTTCGTTTGTATAATGGTAATCTAAACCAATTTCCCCTATTCCAATAATTCGTTTATCTTTTAGATGCTCTTCTAAAAAAGTTAAATCTTGCATCGTGTAATTGAGAGCTTCTTCAGGATGAATTCCAATAACTCCAAAACAAGATGAATGTTTAGAAATCAAAGACAACACTTCTTGATTACTTTTAGAATCACATCCACTTACAATATAATGAGTTACACCAACATTTTTAGCTTCCTGAATTTCTTCTGAAAGCACTGGATAATACTCCTTATATAGATGACAATGAGTATCCCATAAATTCATACTTTATACCTCGCTATCAGGAAATTTAAAATTTTTCGATAATGTTCTAGACTTACCTTGTTCTTCATTTACAAAATGTTCTTCTCCTAAACGACGCATAGGTGAAGAAACCATACCCAAACTTGTTGATTTCATGCTTTGGCCAGGTTCAGGATACTGATGAGCAAAACGATAATTATTGCTCGGTTCTTTTATATCACTAATTCCTTTCGAACGTTCCACGTGAAACATTTTACGAACAGCAATTACAGATATTCCTGTAATAGTCGCTCCAATCGCCACTTTTTTTAAACTTAATTTCATCATTTTTTTCCTTTCTTAACCCTTTTTAACATCAATTCTTTGAAATAATATTCTAGGTTCTATCACTTCATAAGTCAAATTATTTTCAAAAACTTTTGTTTCGCAATTTTGATTAATTTGACGAATAATCTCTGCACTAGTATCTGGTAAGAACGGACTTAAATAAATAGCTGAAATACGTATAGCTTCTAATAAATGATATAAAACAGTTTCTAATCTCGCTTTCTTACTCTCATCCTTAGCTAAACTCCAAGGCATTGTTTCATCAATATACTTATTACTTCGACGTAAAAGATCAAAAATCTCATCAATTGCTTTGCCAATTTCAAGTTCATCCATCCGAGCTGTAATTCGCGCATCTATTGAATTCATACAAGATACAAGTTCCTCATCATAACTATCATTCACATTTTGATTAGTTACCAATCCATCAAAATATTTTTGTGCCATCGAAATCGTTCGATTTACCAGATTTCCTAAAACATTTGCTAAATCAGAATTTATTCGCTCAATAATTAACTCATCAGTAATATTACCATCATGACCATAAGGAATTTCATGCAGAACATAATAACGAATTGCATCTACACCATAAGTTGCTACTAAATCATCAGCATACATAACATTTCCTTTACTTTTACTCATCTTATCATTTGCCATTAAAAGAAAAGGATGACCAAAAATCTTCTTGGGAAGAGGTAAACCTAAAGCCATTAAGAAAATTGGCCAATAGATCATATGAAAACGAATAATATCTTTTCCAACCAAATGTAAATCAGCAGGCCAAATCTTCTTAAACTCTTCCGTTTGATGATCAACATCATATCCAATATTGGTAATATAATTAGTTAACGCATCAAGCCATACATAGACTACATGACGTTCATTCATCGGTACTTTTATACCCCAATCAAAAGAAGTTCTTGATACACACAAATCTTGCAAACCAGGTTTTATAAAATTATTTACCATTTCGTTTTTACGTGACTCAGGCTCTATAAAATCTGGGTGGATGTCCAAATAATCCTCCAATTGTTTTTGATACTTTGACATTTTAAAGAAATAAGCTTCCTCACTCTTCTGAACCACATCACGACCACAATCTGGACATTTTCCATCCACTAATTGACTTTCCGTAAAAAACGATTCACAAGGAACACAATAAAGACCTTCATATTTACCAAGATAAATATCACCTTGTTCATATAACTTTTCAAAAATACGGCCAACAACACGCTCATGATTTTTATCCGTTGTTCTTACAAAACGATCATACGACGTATTCATGATATCCCAAATATTCTGTATTTCCCGGGAAATATTATCACAATATTCCTGTGGTGTTACTCCTTTTTCCAAGGCTTTCTGGGCAATCTTCTCCCCATGTTCATCAGTACCTGTCTGAAAATAAACATCATAACCCTTCAAACGTTTAAACCGCGCAATCGCATCAGCAAGAACTATTTCATAAGTATTTCCAATGTGTGGTTTCGCTGATGTATAAGCAATTGCTGTAAAAATACTAAACTTCTCTTTCATTTCTTCTTCCTCCTTAATACCCACCATCAATAACAATTACTTCATTATTAACATAAGTATTTTCTTTACTTCCTAAATAATAAACTAAGGTTGCAACTTCTTCTGGTTCCGCAAATCTTCTTACATAAATTTTATTCTGTTCCTCTTCGACCAAATCTTTTGGTAAATCAGCATTCATCTCTGTGTTCATCCATCCTGGAGCCACCGAATTAACCAAAACTTTTGGAGCAAATTGAATTGCAAAATTATGAGTTAACGAAATAATCGCAGACTTTGACGCATCATAATCAATACTAGTTGGAAAATTACAATGAATCCCATTCGTACTAGAAATATTAATAATTCTAGTAACCTTATCTTGATTAAACATAAAATCTCCAAAATGCTTACACATCAAATAAGTACCTGTCACATTATTATGTATCGTAGTCTCAAATAATTCAGTAGAACGTTCAAAAAGTTCCATATCAAAGACAATTCCAGCATTATTAACTAAACAATCAAGAGTTCTAAATTTTTGTTTGACATTTTCTAACATTTCTAATACTACAGATTCATTAGAAACATCTCCAAAACAAATCAAAACCTCAATTGCAAAGCGAAATTCCAAATCCGCTTTTAAAGCTTCTAAAACTTTCCTTTCTTCTTTATCATTTAAAACAATATTGTAACCTTTCTTTGCAAATTCATATGCTATAGCTTTCCCCAAGCCACGCCTTGAACCAGTTACCATTACTACTGGTTTCATTTCATCATCTCCAATAAAAAAAGTCCTGAACAAAAGGACGAGAAAACCCGTGGTACCACCTTTATTCATGACTTTCATGCACTTTTCTTCGTAACGAGTTGCTCCGCTTTAGCTCCAGAACCATCTTCCATACTATTCTTTATCTAATTTCACCAACATAGACTCTCTAAAAAAGAAATCATACTTCTCTTTCCTTCATTGCTAAATTTAGGAAAATTCTACCACATCGTTTTAAGAAATGTCAATTTTATTTGCAATCATTTGTGCTAAAAACTTAGCAAACTGCTTTTCTTCTTTTAAAAATGTCTGATCTTTAAACAAAATAATTAAGCCCAAACAATCAATAGAAGAAATAATCGGCTGAATATAAAAATATCCTTCGATTTCATAATCCCCGATTTCCATTTTTTCATTAACTTTAGATTCATAAGATTCTCTAGACTGAATATAAGACAATAATTGATTGTCAATCTCACTTTTACTTAGATCTAATAGAACATTAGAAGAAAAAGACACTACCTTATCTCGATCCGTAATCACTAAACCCAAATCCATCGTTGATGGAACAATTTCACATAATTTAGAAGAAAGATCGCCATATTCAAGCATCTTAGAATACTTCTTCAAAACGATTCGGTCTTCTTCGGTAAAAATCTCTAAATTTTCCCCTTCACGAATACCTAAATGCCTTCTAATTTCCTTAGGTATTACAATTCTACCTAATTCATCAATTCTTCGAATAACTCCTGTTGACTTCAAAATGCGTTCACTCCAATCTACTTATAGTTTTGGAGATTACACAAGATTTTATACTCTAATCATTATGATTTATTAAAAATTCATGCAAAATTTTATCCATAAGTGGAACTACATAATAAACAAAATGATCTTCTAAGCCCTTTAAAGCAAGAGTTATTACAATTTTTTTATTTTCATATTTCAAGCGGAAATTGCGACTAATATTATAAACTTCTAAAAATAATTTATCCCCCTTAATTTGCGAACTAATTTTTTCTGGTAATTCAATTACGATTTCTCTTTCATTCTGACGCACATTACGAATTTCTAATTTTTGCGCAATTTTTTCAAACCACTCTTCATACATATAAATTTCTAAAGATTCATTAATTTTACCAAAACGGTCTTCTAATTCATCTTTTACTTTTAATAAATGGTCATAACTATCAATCTCATTAATCTTTTGATGAATCTCAATTTTTAAATCTTCATCACTAACATACGCATCACTAATGTGCGTTTCAACATTTAAAAGAGATTTTGTTTCAGACTCTTCACTTTCCACTTCTTCACCTTGTAAACGTTTCATTTCTTCTTCAACCATTTTCATATATAAAGAAATTCCTACTGTATCTACAAAACCAGCTTGCTCACTGCCCAGTAAGTCTCCAGCCCCTCGAATAGCTAAATCACGCATAGCTATGCGATAACCACTACCAAGTTCTGTAAATTCCTTAATCGCTTGCAAACGTTTCACTGCCACTTCGTTTAAAATGCGACCATGATTATAAAGGAGATAAGCATAAGCAATCTTATTACTTCGTCCAACTCTACCTCGTAATTGATACAACTGACTTAACCCAAAATGATCCGCATCATAAATAATTAAAGTATTCGCATTTGGAATATCAATCCCTGTTTCAATAATCGTTGTACAAAGCAAAATATCGAAATCATGATTAATAAAAGAGGCCATAATATCTTCTAACTCTGTCTTTGACATTTGACCATGAGCAAATGTAATTCGTGCTTCTGGTACCAATTTTGCAAGTTCATGCATTTTCTTTTCGATCGTAGCAATCTTATTATATAAAATAAATATTTGCCCTTTACGAGATAATTCTTTATAAATAGCGTCTTTAGTTAAAATTGGATTTTCCTCTACCACATAAGTTTGAACAGGATAACGATTTACTGGTGCCGTATCAATAATCGACAAATCCCTTAAACCACTGAGCGCCATCTTTAATGTTCTTGGAATTGGCGTTGCTGAAAGCGTTAAAACATTAACATCATTTTTAAACTTTTTAATTTTCTCCTTATGCGTTACTCCGAAACGCTGTTCTTCATCAACAATTAAAAGTCCCAATTTTTTAAATTTAATATCATCACTTAATAAACGATGGGTTCCAAAAACCAAATCAATTTTACCAGATGCCAATCCTTCTAAAATTCGTTTCGTCTCTTTATGAGATGTAAAACGGTTTAATAAAGCAATCTCAATAGGATATTCAGAAAATCTTACCAAAGCTGATTCATATTGTTGCTTACTTAATATCGTAGTTGGACATAAATAAAAAACCTGTTTATTATTCAAAATAGCTTTAAATATAGCACGGAAAGCTACCTCTGTTTTTCCAAATCCCACATCACCACAAAGTAAGCGATCCATAGGAACTGGACTTTTCAAATCATGCTCAATATCTTGAATTGCACGTATTTGATCTTTGGTTGGTTCATAAGGAAAATATGCTGCAAACATAGATTCTTCCTCATAATCTCGATATTGTTCTCCCTTAATACTACTTCTCGCCGCATAAAGTTTAATAAGCTCTTCAGAAATATCATGAATCCGTTTTTGAATTGCTCTTTTTTTGTTCACCCAAGTCGTAGAATTTAGCTTATTTACTTGAGGTTTCATTCCATCTTTATCAGTATATTTATAAATCGTTGAAATCTTTTCTACAGGAATATAAACTTTATCATTCCCCGAATAATCAATTTGAATATAATCTTTTTTAAGACCATACTGCGATAATGTCACTACACCATGATAAATACCGATACCATGCATACGATGAACAACATAATCTCCAGCTTTCAAAGAATCTAAAGCGTTAATTTTTCGTCCCATTCGATAATTATTCTTATAATGAATCGTAGTATCTTTTACTTTTTCAATATCAAATTCAGAAATTACTACATAATTTTGAAATAAAAAACCCTGATTAATTTTCTTCATCCAAATATTTATCGAATCACTTCTTAATTCTCCAGATTTCAAATGAATGGGATAATCGGATAATAACTCTTTAATTTGCTTAACTTGATTATCACGAGATAAACAAAACAAAATAATTTTATGATTCAAAAAATGTTTCGTAACAAAATCTTTTAAAATTTCAAAATTGCCATTAAAATTCTCAATTTCTTGAGACTGGTAGGTAATAACACCATCACGCTTAACATCTGCTCCAAATGTATTTAATTCAATTACATAATTTGGCAATATCTCATTCCATGAAAACATATACTTTTGATTTTTTTCATCTTTTGATAATTGATATTGAAAAATATCTTCTTCTAATTTTTCATTACTAGCTTGAATTTGATGATAATCCTTAAAAATAACAATCGGTGAATTCATAAATTCATACAAAGAACTTTTTTCTTTAGTAATTATTTCTTGATAAGGATGGATTAAACATTCATTAATCGTCGAAAGTGATAACTGATTCGATTCATCAAAATAACGTATCGACTCTATTTCACTACCAAAAAATTCAATACGAATGGGATGTTCTTCATATATAGGAAAAACATCTAATATAAAACCACGAACTGCATACTCACCAGTAGAAGTAACAATTGACTCTTGTTTATAACCAAATTGATCCAAAATTTCATGTAATTTATCTCGTCCAATCGTATCATTAACTTTTAAAGAAATCTTAAATTGTTCCTTTTTTTGCTTATTCGGTAAATATCTTAAATACCCAGTTAAATTTGTAACAACAATCCATGTACCAGAAGATAAACGCTCCAAAGTTTCCAACCGTTTCATTTGTAACTCTGGAGATATAGCCACAGCAACTGAAGTTAAAAAATCATCCATAGGGAACAACAAGATTTTATCAGTATAAGTTTCTAAAGAATTATAAATCTGATTAGCTTCATAAAGACTACTTGCTACAACCAATACATTATTTTGCAATCTTTGAAAACATTCTAACACATAAAAAGCGTTTAACTCATTTGTTAAACCTTGAATTATTGTTCCTGAATCAAATGAAAATTGTTCTAATATATTCATACCAACCTCTATTTTTTACTATAATTCACTAATGTTTTTTCTACTCCAGACAAAATGAACGACCGAATTACTTTATGGTAAATTCCATAATTTTCTTCTAAAAGTTCTTTCTCCTTTTTAGAAAACCTTCCCAAAACAAAATCAATGGTATTCTCACCTCTTTGATAAGTAACTCCAACTTTTAAACGTAAGAAAGATTCACTATTTAAACAAGAAATAATAGATTTTAATCCATTATGACCTCCTGAAGAAGAATTACGTTTTAATTTATAACTCCCCAATGGTAAATCTAAATCATCATGAATAATCAAAATATCCGTAATATCAATGTGATAGTAATGAGCAAATTGTTGAACTGCTTGTCCTGATAAATTCATAAATGTTAAAGGTTTTAAAAAAATAACAGGTTCATTTTCGATCATTGTTTTATAAAATTCACCATTAAACTTTTTTTGCCACAAAACATCACCTAAAAAAGAATCCAAAACCATAAATCCAACATTATGTCTTGTACTACGATACTCTTCTCCAGGATTTCCAAGTCCAACCACTAATTTCATGTTAATTCTCCTTTAAACATATTTTGATAAGTTGTCAATTCATCCAAAAAAATTGGTTTATGAATTTTCATACCTATATTACCGCCCTTTATCGCTCGAAACAAGACTAAAAAAGCTTTATTCTTTTTATTAGGATAAACCAAATACAAATCTTTCATACGAAATTGATATTTTTCTAACAAAATCATAATTTCTTGCAATCTTTCACAAATATGAACCATATAAAAATTACCTTTATCCTTTATATTTAAAGAAGAAATTCGAATAACATCCTCTAAAGTAACTTTAACCTCATGGCGAGCAATTTGCTTTAACTCTTCATGATTCAAAAAATCCTTATTATGATATTTAAAATAAGGAGGATTGCAAGTAATAATATCAAAATTATTTCCCGGGAAATATTTACCAATATTTAATATATCATCATTTATACAAGTAATTTGTTGTTCTTTACAATTGTAATTAATGGATAAAGTTGCTAAATCATAAATTGCTTTCTGATACTCAATTCCCACTATTGGTAAAGTTGTTTTTGTAGAAAGAATTAACGGAACTACAGCATTTCCTGTACATAAATCTAATATATTACAATCATTTTTATGAATTTGAACTAATTCAGCCAATAAAATAGAATCTAGAGAAAATTTAAATGCTTCATCATACTGATAAATTTTCATATTAGAATAATCATACAAATCATTTAAAATTTTCTTCATCTAAAACTATTTCCTTTTCTTCATTCTCAATTAAAACCCGATATTTACGTTGTAAAATGTCGACACTACGAACTACTCCAGAACCATATTTTGTATGAATTTTTTGGCCAACTGATGGCATTCCTTTTTGACATTTAACATATTCTTCATCTTCATAAGTAAGACAACATAATAATCTCCCACAACAACCATTAATTTTAGAAGGATTCAAAGCAATATTTTGATTCTTTGCCATATTCATAGAGACAGAATTTAATCTTGTTAAAAAACTTGAACAACAAAGTTCTCGACCACAAGGACCAATTCCACCAATTTGTTCAGCTTTATCACGAGCTCCTACTTGACGCAATTCAATTCTTGTACGATAAACACCAGCTAGTTTTTTTGCAAGTTCTCGAAAATCTATTCGTTCATCCGCATAAAAACTAAACAATAACTGTTTTCGATCAAAGGTATAATCAGCATCAAGAAAATGCATTTCTAAATCAAGTTCTTTAGCAAAAAGCTTTGCCTTATTTAAAGCCTGTTTAGAATCTTTCAAATTTTTCAGATATTGATCATAGTCTTTTTTCGTACTAATTCGTATAATCTTTTTCAAACCTTCCTGAATATCAAGGACCTTTTCTTCAGATATTTTTGATACTACCTTTCCAAATTGTAAACCTTTTTCAGTTTCTACAATTACGGTAACATTTACTGGTATCTTTAAATTTTGACCATCAAAATAATACATTTTTCCTTTATCACGTAAAACGACACCATATATATTCATT
>JAAWDB010000103.1 GCA_022793555.1 Bacilli bacterium | reverse complement strand
TCAATATACCCGGCACTTAAAAGTTTAGTAAATTTATTTCGCTCTTCAATAGTAAAGCCGGCACTTCTTAAATTGGTTTTTGGATTGGCGATATCAATCTCTTCATGGCAAACGTTTAAATCGCCACAAAATATCACCGGTTTTATTTGTTCTAATTTTTTCACATAGTTTAAAAAGTCATCTTCCCAAATCATGCGGTAATCAAGACGAAGTAATCCTCTTTTAGAATTTGGAACATAGACATTGATTAAAAAGAAGTCTGAAAATTCTAATGTGATCATACGGCCTTCTTTATCATGTTCTTCAATTCCTAAGCCATAGTTCACATTAAGCGGTTTATGCTTAGTATAAATTAAAGTCCCAGCATAGCCTTTTTTCTGTGCTGAATTCAAATAAATTTCATATCCTTCTGGGCGAAAGGAAAGTTCTTCTTCGGTTATTTTGGCTTCTTGGATGCAAAAAATATCGGCATTTACTTTATCAAAAAAATCAGAAAAACCTTTTTTTAAACAAGCACGAAAGCCTGCGACATTCCATGATACGAGTTTCATCTTATTTCCTCCATTTTTTATATTATACAAAATTTATTTCTATAGAAAAAGAAAAAAAGAAACTTATTTGAAGTAGTCAATAAAAAGTAGACACTAAAAGAATATTATTTAAAACCTAGTTGAGTTCTATATTCAACTGGGTTTTTATATTCTAAAGCAAAACTTGGACGATAATTGTTATTATCCCAAACTATATCATCTATAAATTCTTGAACTGTGTTATAATTATTCTTGTCAAAGTCAATATGCATTTCTTTCTTAATCCAGCCATTTTTTGATTCAATAACTGGATTATCTGTTGGTGTGCCAGCTCTGGACATAGATCTGACTACTTTGTAAGATTTGAATATATTGTTAAATGACACTGAGGAATATACAGCACCTTGATCTGTATGAACGATTGTTTCAAGGTCTTTGTATCCTCTTTTTATTTTATTATTTAACATATTATTTAAAGCTTCTCGATGATTTAATACACCATTTCCATGCATATATTCTCTTACATCATATCCAACAATTTCATTATTAAATATATCTAAATAAAATGTCCAATCATATGGTTTCCCTTTGAATCCAATTGTTGTCGTGTCTGACACAACTATTTCAAATGGTCTTGACACATTCCAATTGCCATTGACAATATTTGCATATTTAATCGATTCTTCTCCAGCCGGCTTATATTTATAATGTTTTGCTTTTGATTTAATTTTTAATATTTTACATACCTTATGAACCAAATTATCTGATACAACCCATCCAGTTTCTCTTCTTATTATTGCATTTATTCTATGATATCCATAACTAGGCTTTCTTGTATGTATACCTTTAATTAATTCTCCCAAGTCTCTTCTATTAAGCTCATAATTATTTAATACATCTTTATTTTTTAACCATTTGTAATATCCACTTCTAGATACTTTTAAAAGATTACACAATGATTTTACATTATATTCTTTGCTTAATAATTCAATTATTTCAAATTTTGCTTGTGTCACTTCGTGAATTTTACATATGTACCATCTTCTTTCATTAGGTATCCTTTTTTTAACATTTCATTCTCAATTCTTAATTTCATATTTTCGTATTCTAGTTGTTCTTCTTTTGTTAAACACTTTTTATTGGAATATTTACTTAATGGATTCCCTGGTTTCTTTTTATTTTTCAATCCATCTATTCCTTTTTCTTTATATAAATTTGTCCAAGAATGTAACATACTAGTATTTATTCCTGTTTTCTTACTAATTTGAGATAAACTTTCTTCTAAATTAATAATTGGTGTAATTATTTTATATTTTTCTTCAGCAGTCCAGACTTTGAATTTTTGACCTTTCTTTGCCATCTCCATACCTCCTACAATTATTTTAACAAAAGAAAAAGCAAACACATTCTTTTAGTGTTCACTTTTATATTACTACTTCAACTTATTTCGCTTCTTCTTGAGCACGTGATTCACGGATAACAATAATTTTAATTGTACCTGGATATTGCATTTCTGTTTCAATTTTTTCTTTCATTTCTCTGGCTATTTTATAACTTGTTAAGTCATCTACTTCTTCTGGTTTTACCATAACGCGAACTTCTCTTCCCGCTTGCATTGCAAATGTTTTTTCTACGCCATCAAAAGAATTTCCGATTGTTTCTAATTGTTCTAAACGTTTAATGTAATTGTCTAGAGAATCATTTCTTGCACCAGGTCTTGCTGCAGATAATGTATCAGCAATGGCTACTAATGCAGAAATAATTGAAGTTTTTTCGGCATCATCATGATGTGAAGCAATAGCATTTAACACTACTTCGTCTTCATGGTATTTCTTAGCAATATCAAGACCGATTTCTACATGGCTACCTTCCATTTCAAAATCAATTGATTTGCCGATATCATGTAAAAGTCCAGCACGTTTTGCAAGTAGGACATTTTCACCAATTTCACTAGCCATTAAACCAGTTAGATTAGCTACTTCTTTTGAATGTTGTAAGGCATTTTGACCATAACTGGAACGGAAGTATAATTTTCCAATTAAAGTGATTAATTCAGGATCCATTCTCGTAATCCCTAATTCATATACCGTTTCATTTCCAATTTCAGTTATTTTTGTATTGATATCTTTGGAAACTTTATCGTAAACTTCTTCAATACGAGCTGGGTGAATTCGGCCATCTTTTATTAACGTTTCTATGGTTATTTTGGCAATTTCTCTTCTTAAAGGATCAAAACTTGAAATGACAATGGCTTCTGGAGTATCATCAATAATTAAGTCAACACCAGTAACCGCTTCAATGGTTCTTATATTTCTTCCTTCACGTCCGATTAAACGCCCCTTCATATCATCATTTGGCAAACTAATTGTACTAACCGTTTGTTCACTTGCTACATCTTCCGCATAACGTTCCATACTTTCCACAATGATTTGACGAGCTTTTTCATGAGCTACTAATTTAGCTTCAGTTTCTTTTTCTTTACAGTAATCAGCAACCTCTTTCGCCATTTCATTTTCTACACGTTTCATGATCATATCATGGGCTTTTTCTTTTGAAAATTTAGCAATGGTTTCTAGTAGAGACATTTCTTCTTTATACATTTCGTCCATCTTAACTTCTTTGTCTTGCAATTCTTTTTGCTTGGCTAATAAGCTAGAGTCTTTTTCTTCTAGTAGTGCATCACGCTTTTGAAGCATCTCGTCTCGTTTATCAAGACTGGCTTCACGTTGCAATAGACGTGATTCAGCTTCTTTTGCTTCTTCTTTTTTTTGTTTTATTTCACGGTCTAATTCTTGTTTTAATTTATAAGACTCTTCTTTTATTTCTAAGAGGCGATCTCGTTTTTGCTTTTCCGCTTCTTTTTTCGCTTCTTCTAAAAATTTATTAGCTTTTTTTTCGGCACTCACTCCTCTAAAATAATTTAGGATAGTGATAAATAATGTGCCAATAAAAATTCCAATGATTAGAGTTAAAATGGACATT
>JAAWDB010000102.1 GCA_022793555.1 Bacilli bacterium | reverse complement strand
TTACTCCTTAGAAGCCTATCAAGAATTAAAAAAGCTAAATGATAAATATTTAAAAAAGACGATCAATACAACTTTTTTTCTTATTGCCTTTCTAGTTTTCTATGCCACCTTACTATTTACCATTCGTATCAATTCAAAAATGAATGAAGTACTTGAAACGATTAATAGTGGTATTGGCTACTTAGAAATTTTATTGGTTCTATTATCTAAAAACTATCTATTAACCAATTGGCTTAGTAAAAAAATAAGTACAGAACAGCAAAAGAAATTTCATCGTAACTTAAATAAAATAACCATAATATCACTATTTTATTGGATTATATATATCATCAGCGCCATATTATTCCATGGAAAAACAATGAATCTCTTTTTTATTTTTGCAATAGCTTATGGAATGATTATCCTCATTTACAATTTTAATGGGCGTAAAAAAATTACATTTCAAAACATTGTCATAAATAAAATGCGGATAGCAATATATTTTCTAATCTTTTTCGCTATCTTTGCTTATCAATTCATGCAAAAAGATTTTTGGGTTTTAGAGCCATTTATCAAAAGCATTCCAAACATTAACGAAAATAATCACAACATCACTTACAATGAACAAACAGGCGTTTACACCATTACCAAAGAAGGCAATAATGACTTTAAAATTTTACAGCTTACAGATATTCATCTTGGTGGCAACATCCTATCTTATTCTAAAGATCTAAAAGCGTTAACTGCCGTTTATCAATTAATTGATTACACCAGACCAGATTTTATCATTGTCACTGGCGATTTAACCTTTCCTTTAGGCATTTTATCTTTCTCGCTAAACAACCATACACCAGTTATGCAATTTGCATCTTTCATGCGAAACATTGGTATACCTTGGGCTTTTACTTACGGAAATCATGATACCGAAGATTTAGCAACCTATTCCAAAGAAGACTTAAATGCGCTATATCAAAATCTTTCTTATAAAACTTCAAAAAACTTATTATATCCTTATAAACAACCAGAAATTACGGGTCGAAATAATCAATTAATTGAAATTAGAAACCAAAATGGTTTACTAAATCAAGCTTTATTCTTAATTGATTCAAATGCCTATACTGGAGAAGGGCTAAATAAATATGACTATATTCACGATGACCAAGTTGCATGGTATCAAAACCAAGTTTTAGAATTAAATCAAAAAGAAGGGAAAGAAATATCTTCCATGGTCTTCTTTCATATACCTTTAAAGCAATATAAAACTGCTTATGATTTATATACCAAAGGAAGTGGGGAAGTAAAATACTTTTTTGGAGTGAACGAGGAGAAAACACCAGATAAAGTTTGTGCTTCCGATTATCCAAGTAAAATGTTTGATACCGCCCTCGCTCTAAAAAGTACAAAAGCTTTCTTTTGTGGACATGATCATTACAACAATATGTCGCTAGAATATAAAGGAATACGGTTAACTTATGGGATGAGTATTGACTACCTAGCAATGCCAGGAATCAGTAACGATATCAACCAACGTGGTGCGACATTAATAACCCTAAAAGAAGATAGTACTTTTCAAATTGAACAAATCCCATTAATCAAAGTACAAGAGACTAGAAAGTAGGAATACAAATGAAAAAGATTGTCCTCATTTTAGGATGTATAATCCTATCCAGTATTTTAACATTTACCATTTTTGAAATGATGAGCTGGTATCATTTTGGTGATATACCCACAAAAATAGTAACGATACGTCTAATAATTACCTTTGGCTTTTTTTCTATTTTTACTACCATCATCGCCACTTATCAGTGTTCAAAAAAAGTCAAAAATAACAAAAAATGCGAACATAAATAAAGGAGGAAATTATGGCATTTGATTATAAAAAAGAATATAAAGAATTTTATTTACCACCAAAAGAACCAACGATAGTAACCATCCCTAAAATGAAATATATTGCAGTAAAAGGATCAGGAGACCCAAATCAAGAAGATAGTGAATATAAAAAATCTATCGAATTACTATATACAATTGCTTTTACCATAAAAATGAGTTATAAAGGTTCTCATCAAATTGCAGGATACTTTTCCTATGTTGTACCACCATTAGAAGGTTTTTGGTGGCAAGAAAATAATTTTGAAACTCTAAATTATGACCAAAAAGAAACTATGGAATTCTTATCGGTCATTCGTCTTCCCGATTTTGTTACCAAAGAAGATTTTGAATGGGCCCTACAAGAAGCAACAGAAAAAAAGAAAAAAGACTATAGTAAAGTAATGTATTTAGAAATTGAAGAAGGATTATGTGTCCAATGCATGCATATTGGTTCTTACGATAATGAACCACTCACAATTGCTTTAATGCATCAATATCTAGAAGATCAATCTTACCAATTAGATATCAGTGAAAAAAGATTACATCACGAGATTTACTTAAGCGATCCACGAAGATGTAAAATCACCAATTTAAAGACAGTCATTCGTCATCCGATTAAAAAGAAAGGGGAATATTAATGCGTATCCGCCCCCTTAGATTTGACATATGGCTTTGCCTAACACTTGGATTTTTACTTGGTCTGGGATTTGGGAAAATTGCCGAAAAAATTTTACCTCAAAAATATGAAGAATATAAAGAAGAACACAAAGTAAATAAAGGAGAAATTGGTGGCATAGCCGATAGTTCCGTTTTTCGCGCTCAAAACGTAGAAGACTTACTAACTCACGAAACATTCACGGTAATCTCAAAAGGCATCCAATATAAAAATCGTGGTGCAGGTTATTATAAGGGAATGTATTTATACGCTTTAACCCTTCCAAGTGGTGAATTAGTAGCAGCCAGAATTAATAGCGATTCTGTTACCTTTGATGATGAATCCATTTATAGCAGTCAAGCCACATTACCAGTTGGCCAAATCATTAAAGCTGATTTAAAAGAAGAAAAATACTTTATTGACCAAATTGAATACAAAGAAAAACTAAGTCGTACTGACTTTTATATTGATATGGTAGGAGGAGCTGAAATCATGAGTAGTGAAGCATTTATTGATACCCCAATAATTATAATAGAACTATTAACAACCCTAATTGCGTTTCCTATCATTCATGCCATAGGCTCTCGTTTTGGAATTTTTCCATACTTTTTCGAGCCGAAAGAAAGGTGATTAAAAATGGCTAGAGAAATAAAAACAAAAGAATTAAATCATGCAAAATTAGCAACCAATTATGGTGGCTGGATGTATTGTACAGGATGCAATACAAACATTGGTTATTTATGTTATGTTACATATGACCAAATTAAATTTTCTTTTACTTGTAACTGTGGAACAAAAGGAAGTATTTTTATTAATTTCCAAGATACCAAAAAAGAAACAGATACCACAGAAGATTTAGAAAATCATAAAAATCGTTGGTGCTGTCCCAAAGATCAAGAACCTTTAATTACTATCTTGGAACAAAAACTAGCAAACTATCAATTAGAAATTGCTTGCAAATCTTGTAACAAAAATTATCACAAAAATAAATAGTTCATTCTAACAAATTTGTAAGAATAATTTTGTTGTGTAGAAAAACGCCAATATGATAAAATAATTAAAGTGGTGATGTTATGAAGAAAGTAAAACGTTATTTTTTGTCCATAGGTTTATTTATTGCTTTATTCATCGCAACCTTTTATTTTATTTTTTCGAAATATTCTTTCCAAGATTTTTTAAATACATTAACCACTTGCGATTTAAAATATATCTTTTTTGCATTTGGATGTCTCATTTTATATTTAGGTTTTGGACTTTTATTTACCAAAAAACTTTTTGCTTGTTTTGGCATTAAAATTTCCAGTTTTCAAAGTCTTTGCTATAATTGCATCGAAATATATTTCTCAGCAGTAACCCCCTCAAGTACAGGAGGACAACCTGTAGAAGCTTATTATATGGCAAGAGACAAGATTCCCTATCGAAAAAGTACAGTGGTTATTTTGCTAAATACGATTTTATATAAATCAGTAATTGTTTTATTAGGCGTAACAGGAATGATCATTTTTCCCAAGCTAATTTTCCAAAATGGTTGGCTTTTCACGACCCTTATGCTGGGAGGCTTAATCATCAATATCGCCGTAATTTTATTGTTTTCCTTTTTAATTTATTCCGATACCTTACCTAAAAAAATCATGAAACTTGGCATTCGGATATTAACCTTTTTTCATTTACTAAAACCAGATGAGAGGAAAAAGAAAACATTAGAGTTAGATGAAGTATTAAAAGATTATCATGCTTGCGCCGAATTTACCAAGAATAATCCAAGCGTTATGTTAAAATCTTTTGGATTAATTTTCTGTCAACGCATATCACAATTTCTAATTAGCTATTTTATTTATCGTGCTTTTCATTTAAATGGATATAGCCTACTAGCCATTTTATTTTTACAAGTGGCGATTACCCAAGCAACAGACTGTGTACCATTCCCAAGTGGCGTTATGGTCGGAGAGTCGTTAACTTTTCAAATTAACGCTTTAATTTATGGTGCTAGTCTAGCACTCTCATCTATGTTATTATTAAGAGGAATCAGTTTTTACTGCTTAGTATTCATAAGTAGCATTATATTTGTGATTTATCATTTTGTAGGAGGAAAGAAAAACAATGATCGGAATTTATAATTATACGGTTTTATTTACCCTTTTTGGAACGATTAGTGGAGTTATTGGCATTAATGAGGCCGCAAATGGAAATATTGAAACCGCTTTATTTTGCTTATTAGTATGTGGATTTTTTGACATGTTTGATGGTATGGTAGCTAGAACAAAGAAAAATCGCAGCGAATTTGAATTACAATATGGAATACAATTAGATTCCTTATCGGATGTCATTTGTTTTGGAGCTCTACCAACTACGATTGCTCTACAAATTACAAAACCACTTGGGTTGTGGAGTGCTCTATCTATCCTCTATTTAGTAGCTACGATTTCAAGACTTGCTTATTTTAATGTGGAAGAAGCAATGCGAAGAAAAGAAGAAAGTGGGGGAAGAAAAACTTACACAGGTCTTCCTGTTACACCATCGGCCTTAATTTATCCCGCACTTTATTTACTATCATTTCCCTTTAAAAATGCATTTCCAATCCTCTTTTTAATCGGCATTTTAATTACCGCATGCTTTCATGTATCTAAATTAAAACTACCTCATCTTCATTTAAAAGGGCTTCTAATTTGCCTGATTATCGGTTTAATCATTTTAATTAGTTATCTCATCTTTCAAAATCATCTAGTTTTTTAATTTATGTTGTAAATTAATCTCAAAATTAGCATTTGGAATTGACAAGTGCTAATTTTTTAGTATAATGATATTAGCACTTGCATAAAATAGGTGCTAGGAGGTTCGATATGAATAGTCGTCAAGAAACACTATTAAAAGAAATTGTTGAATCTTATATAAAAACCGTTAAACCAGTAGGAAGTAAATCTCTTTGTGAGAAATTAAAATGTTCTTCTGCAACAATTCGTAATGAAATGGCTGAATTAGAAGAACTTGGACTTCTAGAGAAAAATCATATTTCTTCTGGACGTATTCCAAGCGAGGATGGATATCGCTATTATGTAGAACATTTAATGCGTCCCAAAGAACTTACTGGCGAAGATGTCTTAAAACTTCAAACAATCTTCACGAATCGCGATTTAGTCTTATCCGATACCATTACAAAGTGTGTAGAAATCATTAGTGAAATCACAAACTACACAAGTGTGGCCTTAGGAAAAAAATCCCACACCAACGCTTTGCAACAAGTAAGCATCATTCCTTTAAAAGAAGATAAAATTGTGGCATTGGTTTGCACCGATCAAGGTATCGTCCAAAATAGACAATTTACGATTCCCTCTTCGGTTAAAATGGAAGAGCTTGTTAAAACAAGTGAAATTATTAACAAAATGCTCGTGGGAACACCGATTGATGAAGTAAGCGAACGATTAGAGTTTGATGTAAAACCAATTATTAGTAAACGCATTGAACAGTACGAATCCGTTTATCACATATTCATGGAAGCGTTTCAAAATTTTGCTACTAATGTGCAAGAAAACATACATTTAAGTGGCAAATACAAATTAATTGAAAAACCAGAGTATAATGATGTCGACGAAATTAGAAAAATCGCATCAAAGTTTGAAGACGTAAATTTAATTAAAAAAATTGAAGAAAAGAAAAGTTCAAAAGGAATTAACATCTACATTGGCGAAGAAAATGAATTTGACCCCAATGTAACAGTAATTAAAACAACCTATCACATCAATGGCGAAGAAGGTACGATTGCAATTATCGGCCCGAAACGAATGGAATATGATCGGGTTGTTGGACTTCTTTCCTATATCAATGAAAATTTAAACGATGAAAGAGAGTGACGCAAGTGGAAGAAAAGAAAGAGACATTAGAACAAAACATAGAACAAACTGAAGTAAATTTAGATAATGAACTTCCGAAAAAAAAAGAAAAAAAGAATAAAAAGGAAAAAGCAAGTGACGCCGAAATTCTAAAATTAAAAGAAGAAAACGCCACATTAAACGATAAAGTATTAAGAATTAATGCAGAACTACAAAATATCAAACGACGAAACAGTGAAGAAATTGCTCGTTTATTAAAATACGATGGAGAAGCCTTAATAAAAAAAATACTTCCTGTCATTGATAATTTTGAACGCGCAATTAACATGGACGATGACAATTTAGAAGATGAAGTAAGCAAATTCTTAAGTGGCTTTAAAATGATTTATTCCAATCTAAAAAATATTTTAGAGGAAATGGAAGTAAAAGAAATTGAGTGTATTGGACAACCTTTTGATCCAAGCAACATGGAAGCAGTTTTAACTGAGCACGATGATACAAAAGAAGAAAATATTGTCTTAGATTGTCTCCAAAAAGGATACACCTATAAAGACAAAACCATTCGTCCTGCTATGGTAAAAGTAAATAATTAAAAAAAATAAAACTGTAAAAATACTCAAAAAATAGGCAATTATTTTGCCAATAAAGAAAGGTGATTAAATTATGGGTAAAATTATAGGAATTGACTTAGGAACAACAAATAGTTGTGTCTCAGTCTTAGAAGGTGGAGAACCAAAAGTTATTGTAAATGATGAAGGAGAAAGAACAACCCCAAGTGTCGTTGCTTTTAAAGGTGATGAAGAATTAGTTGGTGCTCGTGCCAAACGTCAAGCGGTTACTAACGTAAACAATACCATTGCGTCTATTAAAAGACTTATGGGAACAAAAGAAAAAGTAAACGCTAATGATAAAAAATGGACACCAGAAGAAATTTCTGCCAAAATTTTAAGTAAATTGAAAAAAGATGCCGAAAATTATTTAGGAGAAACGGTTTCTGAAGCAGTAATTACCGTTCCAGCATACTTTAATGATGCCGAAAGACAAGCGACAAAAAATGCTGGTAAAATTGCTGGTTTAGATGTAAAACGAATCATTAACGAACCAACTGCCGCTGCACTTGCTTATGGATTAGATAAACAAGAAAAATTACAAACCATTTTAGTTTATGACTTAGGTGGAGGTACATTCGATGTTTCTATTCTAGAACTTGGAGATGGCTTATTTGAAGTAAAATCAACAGCTGGTAATAATAAATTAGGTGGCGATGATTTCGACCAAAAAATCATTGATTATCTTGTTGATGAATTTAAAAAACAAGAAGGAATCGACTTATCAAAAGACAAAATGGCTATGCAACGTTTAAAAGATGCTGCCGAAAAAGCCAAAAAAGATTTATCTGGAATGGCCAAAACACAAATCAGCTTACCATTCATTTCTCAAAAAGATGGAAGTCCAGTTCATTTAGAACTTGAATTATCAAAAGCTAAATTTGAAGATTTATGCCGTGATTTATTTGATTCAACCCTTGAACCAGTTCGTAAAGCTCTAAAAGATGCCAAACTATCTGCGAAAGATATCAATGAAGTCATTCTAGTTGGTGGTTCAACTCGTATTCCATATATCCAAGAATTAGTTAAAAAAGAACTTGGTAAAGAACCACATAAAGGCGTTAATCCAGATGAAGTAGTTGCAATGGGTGCAGCCATTCAAGGTGGAGTATTAACTGGTGAAGTAGACGATTTAGTTTTACTTGATGTTACGCCATTATCTCTAGGTATTGAAACTCTTGGAGGCGTAATGACAGTGTTAATTCCAAGAAATACCACTATTCCAACGAGTAAAAGTCAAGTATTTAGTACAGCAGCAGATAACCAACCAGCTGTAGATATTCATGTACTACAAGGTGAAAGACCAATGGCCAGCGATAACAAAACTCTTGGTAACTTCCAATTAATGGACATTCCACCAGCTCCAAGAGGAATTCCTCAAATTGAAGTAAAATTTGACATTGATGCCAACGGAATTGTTCATGTTACTGCCAAAGATTTAGGAACCAACAAAGAACAAACGATTACAATCACATCAAATACTGCATTAAGCGATGAAGAAATTGAAAAGATGGTCAAAGAAGCCGAAGCAAATAAAGATGCGGACGAAAAAAGAAAAGAAAGTGCAAACGTTAGAAATGATGCCGATTCTCTAATCTTTGCTACCGAAAAAGCGATTAAAGATCTTGGTGACAAAGCCGACAAAAAAGATGTTGAAGAAGCCGAAAGTAAAATTAAAGACTTAAAAGAAGCTTTAGAAAAAGATGATACAGAAGATATTAAAAAGAAAACCGAAAATCTAAACGAAATTGCAATGAAACTAGCAACAAAAGTTTATGAAGCTGCGGCCTCAGAACAAAAAAATAACGAAACAGCCGAGAACAAAGAAGATAACAAAGATTCAAAAAGCGATGTTGAAGAAGCAAATTACGAAGAAAAATAAAAATAACTATAGAAAGTTCTAGGAAACTAGAGCTTTTCTATGGTGAATGAAAGGTTTATTATGTTAGAATATCAAAATCGATTAGAAGTTCCTCAAAATTATCGTTTTAACTTAGATGATTTTTATGCGAACAACGAAGAGTGGGAAAACACTCTAAAAAAAGTGAAAGAAAAAATACCAAAACTAAAAAAATTTCAAGCACAATTAAACGAAGAAAAAAAACTAGAAACATTTTTAACAGATTACATCCAATGTTCTTCTGATATCATGGATTTATATGTGTATGCCATGTTAAACCACGATGTTGATTTAGACAATGAAGAATATATTGCCATGTTAAACAAAATTAGTAGCGTAAATACAGATTTTGAAGCTTCTACTTCCTTTTTTGAACCAGAAATTGTTGCTTTATCAGAAATTGAATATCAAAAACTAGTAAGCGGCAATTCAAGTCTTCAAAAATACAAACATTGGCTCGATGAAATCTATGAACAAAAGAAGCATACACTATCAGAAGCCGAAGAAAAAATACTTTGCGTTCTTAGTGAAACATTTACAAGCTACGAAAAAATGTCATCAACATTAATTAACTCAGATCATAATTATGGAAAAATTAAAATGCCTAATGGAGCAACTATTGAAATTGCTGCCAATAACATTGGTAATTTAAAAAAAGAAAAAGACGGAAAAATTCGTAAAAAAGCAAATTCCCAATTTGGGGCTACCATAATGCAATACCAAAATACAGAAAGTGCACTATTACATAACTATGTTAAAAATAGTATTAATGTAGCAAGACTAAGAAATTTTGAATCTCCTTGGGAACGGAAACTAAAAAACATTCATATATCAAACGAGGTTTTTGAAAACTTAAAATCATCAGCCAAAGAAAATAAAAAAGCTTGGCAAAATTACTATCGTTTAATGAAAAAAACTTTGGGGTTAAAAACACTTCATAACTACGATACATTATTAGAATGGAACGATAGTGATACTAGCTATTCCATCGAAGAGGCCGAAAAAATCATTTTAGAAGCCTTAAAACCACTAGGAAAAGAATATCAAGAAAAATTAAAGAAAGTTTTTGATCATCATTACATCGATTATTGTGGATACAAAGGTAAAGTTAATGGAGGATATAGCTGTTCTACTTACACCAAAGATTCTCGAATCGTTTTAACATTTAAAGAGAAATTCAGCGATATTTTAACCATTGCTCATGAAGCAGGTCACAATGTTCATCATCAATTTGTTAATGATGTAAATCCATTGTGGTATCGTAATACTTCAACTTTTGTCGCTGAAGTAGCTTCGTTAACCAATGAATTTTTAGTAAATAATTATATTGCCCAACATGGAAAAACAACGAAAGAAAAATTACGAGGAATTGAACACACCTTAAAAACATTTCAAAATAACTTCTTTGGCGCAATACGTGAAGGCGAAATCGAGCAAAAAATGTATGAACATGTCGCAGCAGGCAATACCATTACCGCCAATTTCTTAAATGATTTAGTAGAAAAATCTTTTAAAGATTATCTTGGAACAATAATAAAAGATGACGGATATTCTAAGTTCTCATGGGTAACAAGAAGTCATTATTATATGAATTTTTATCTATATAGTTATGCGGTTTGTGTAGTTGTTGCGGGGCTTATCGCTGATAAAATAACCAAAAAAGAAGAAGGAATTTTAGAAAAATACATAGCATTCTTAAAATGTGGATCAAATATGTATCCAGAAGAAGTTTATGAAAAACTTGGCATAGATTTAAAAGATCCAAAAGTCTTTGAAAGTGGTATTAATTTCTTTATTTCCCAAATAAAACTTTACGAAACAATTCAAAAAGAAGGTGAATAAAAATGAATAAAAAAGATTATTATGAAGTCTTAGGACTTCAAAAAGGAGCTAGTGATGAAGACATCAAACGAGCTTTCCGAAAACTTGCCAAACAATATCACCCAGATGTAAATAAAGATCCAGGCGCTGAAGAAAAATTTAAAGAAATTGGTGAAGCATATTCGGTCTTATCTGATTCAGAAAAGAAAAGACAATACGATCAATTTGGCCACGCAGCATTCCAAAACGGGGGAGGGGCTGGAGGATTCGGAGGCTTTAGTACCGAAGATTTTGATTTTTCTAGCATTTTCGATGATTTATTCGGTGGTGGCTTTGGTGGATTTTCTTCTTTTGGAGGTTCTAGAGGAAGAAGTGCCAATCGTCCTCAAAAAGGTCGCGATCGTTTAATTAATGTCGATTTAAGTTTTGAAGAAGCCGTCAAAGGTTGCAAAAAAGAGATCTCACTAGAACTTGATGAAGAATGTGATGAATGTAGTGGAAAAGGTGGTTTTGGAGAAACGACTTGTTCTGCTTGTAATGGACGAGGTAGAATCATTGAAGAACAACGTAGCTTTTTAGGAATCTTCCAAACCGAAACGACTTGTAAAACTTGTAATGGACGAGGAAAAACTTATGAGCGGAAATGCAATCATTGCAAAGGAACTGGCCATATTCGTACCAAAAAGAAAATTGAAATCAATATCCCAGAAGGAGTTGATACAGGCCATCAACTAAAAATCACAGGAAAAGGGGAAGCTGGATATAACGGTGGACCAAATGGTGATATCTATTTTGAATTTAAAGTTAAAAATAGTCCTATCTTTGAACGAGATGGCATAGACCTATACCTAACGGTACCAATTACAATTACCGATGCCGTTTTAGGATGTAAAAAAGAAATTCCTACCACCGATGGCAATGTTTACTTAGAAATCAAAGCTGGAACCCAAAATGGAAGCAAATTAAAACTAAAAGGAAAAGGTGTAAAAGGAGTCAATTCTTTACGCAAAGGGGACATGTATGTCATTATCCATGTTGTCATTCCAACGAAACTATCAAGAGAACAAAAGAAATTAATGGATAATCTTCGTGATACCAACTTAGAAAATGATAGTGAAATAAAAAAATTCAACCAATATTTATAAAGCAAGATAAAAAACTTGCTTTTTTTCGGATTTATTTGACAAAAAAAAAGATGAGCTCTATACTTAATATAATAAGGATGGATTGGCCATGTTAAAAAAATATAAAATAGCTCTTACCTTTATTGTCATCTTGGTAGCTTGCACCATTGGCATAGGAATTGGATATATATACTTTGAAAAAATTGAACCGAATGAAGATCACGCTACCGTTTTTGTTGATGGCGATTTATCGTTCAATTTTATTAACGGACAAACAATAGACACCAGTTTGACAAACCAATATACATTTTCAATTACAAACACATCTAGTATTTCCTATTATTACAACTTAGCCTTAGAAAATATTCAAACAGAAGATGGAATTAATTTTGAATTGCAAAGTGATCGTGAAGGGTTTCAAACCATTTCTAAAAAATTAACAAATGGTTCTTATACTTATTCGGGAACCATTAAAATTAATGGAAACGAAACGCATAGTTATACCTTTATAATAGATAATCCAGAAAAGAAAAAAATTGATGGTAAATTAACTGTAGAAATAGAAAAAGACATGAACACTTTTGCAAACGTAATTTTAAAAAACAATATTATCAATGAAAAAGCGATTACTGCGCTTGGAGAGATTGCAACAGAAGAAGAGGGATTAATTGAAAGTACCGATGACTCAGGAACCAGTTATTATTTTCGTGGGTCAGCGAAAAATAATTACGTCACATTTGCCGATTTAACATGGCGAATCGTTAAAATTAATGGTGATGGCACTATAAAATTAATTTTAAATGATCTTATAAATAACAATACCCAATTTTATAAAGAACAATTTGACCTAGTTTTTGAAACCTCAAATATTTATCAAGAATTAACCTCTTGGTACAACAGTACTTTAAATAACTTCGATCATTTAATTGCCAATTACCGTTTTTGTACTGATGCCACTAACGGTGAAACTGGATATTCTTCGATAACCAGAATTTATACTAATAAAGACCCAATTTTCCAATGTTTAGGTACAACTAATACTGCCAAAATAGGACTTTTAACAGCGGATGAATTATCATTTGCTGGAGCAAATAACAAAGGTTCTAATGAAAATTTTTATTTGTATAACGAAAACATAAAAAGTGGCTGGTGGACCATGAGTCCAGCAAAAAATAACGATGGCGCAATAAGTTATATTGAAATTCAAAAAAACGGACAGTTAAATAGTGGAACAAACGGAGTCCTATTTCGCGGTGTAAGGCCTGTCATAAATATTATAAAAAAAGCAACAGTAAGTGGCACTGGATCACTAGATAACCCATACGTTGTAAATACACAGTAAAGAGCAATACTTTTGCTCTTTTTGTTTACACCACATTGATGTAAAGTAGCAAAAATAAAATGTATTTAAAAGTCAAAATATGCTAATATTATAAACAGGAAGTGAAGTTTATGATCCATTTTTTACAAGATATGATTTCGTTTTTAAAAACCTTATCTTTTATCGATTATATTTTGTACTTTGCTATTCTTATTTTAATTATTCTAATTATCTCTTTAATTTATATTATGAAAATGAACGATGATGACCTAGAGCCCACAATCAAAAAAATTGATACCTCAAACGACCAGAACAATATCTATAAAGAAGAAGAAAATAACCTATCATTGGAAACGGATAATGAAATAATTGATTTACGTGAAATTGTAAATACCATCGATGAAAAGCCAACTCCAGTAATAGATATGACTGCCTTCGAAGCCGAACAAGAAGAAAAAGCGATTATAAGCTATGATGAATTAATAAAAAATGTTCAAAATCATCCCATTAATTATGATGCAGAAAAGATCATCGACGATACAATAAAAGTTAAAAAAATAAATATTGATAATTTAACCAATTTAGATATTACCGAAGAGCCACCAAGAATTGAAGTAAAATTATTTACTTATGATCACGAAGAAGCATTCTTAAAAACATTGAAACAATTAAATGAACTCTTAAATTAGACTTTCGTCTAATTTTTTTATAAAAATAGAATATGGTATACTATTTTTATAAAAGGAGAAATTTTAATGATTAAGAAAAGGCAAGAAGTATATGATTTATATTGGTATTTTGCAGCTGAGAGGCAGAATATATTTTATAATAAATTAAATAACAAAGAAGAACCATGGACAGATGATCCAATTTTACAAAAGTATAAATTCTGTAATGCATATAGGGCTAGTGATAGAGTTTCTCAATATCTATTAAAAAATGTTATATATAACGGACATAAGTATTCAGATGAAGATATGATATTTAGAATTATATTATTTAAATTATTTAATAAGGAAAGTACATGGGAATTATTAATATCAAAAATGGGAGATATTAAACTTTGTAGTTTTAATTTTAATAAATGCAAAAAAATATTAGAAGAAGCAGTTTTGAATAATATTAGAATATACAACGACGCTTATATTTCTTGTCCAACAAAAGCGTTTGGATTTGAAAAAAAACATGAAAATCACTTAGCACTTTTGAAGAAGATGTTTGTAGAAGATAATTTACAAGAAAAAATTATAAATTCTAAAAGTATGGAGGAAGCATTTAATTATTTAAAATCATATCCGTTAATTGGTAATTTTATGGCTTATCAGCTCATTACAGATATAAACTACAGTGAAGTTACAAATTTTACAGAAACAGAATTTACTGTTGTTGGTCCAGGATCAATAAGGGGAATTAAAAAATGTTTTTACGACATTGGGGATATGAGCAAAGAAGACGTTATAAAGTGGATGTATGAACATCAAGAAGAGGAATTTGAAAGACTTGGTATTGAATTTAAAAAAATAGGAAACAGAAAATTACAATATATAGATTGTCAAGGATTATTTTGTGAAATCGATAAATATTGTAGAGCCAAGTTTCCTGAACTAAAAAGCAATAGAATTAGGATAAAGAAGAAATACATGAAAAAGGATAAAATTGATTTTCTTTATCCACCAAAATGGAATATTGATTTGAATATTAGTAAAGATGTAGACATTAAACTATAATTAAATTAAAGTTTATTTAAAAGTAATAAGTTAATATAACTTAAAGACTAGTATATAAGCCAAAAGTTAAGGATTTATACCAGAAAATCAATATTTATACTATAAAAATTTTTAGGTATTGACACATTGAAAAAATATGATATAAAGTTAAATAAGAATTTGTATTTTATATTAACAAAATTATGGAAAGGAATGAATAAATGACATTTCATATAACAACCTTAGGATGTAAAGTTAATACCTATGAAAGCGAAATTATGCGTGAACTTTTAGAAAACGAAGGTTTTGTCTTTACCGAAAAACAAAATAGCGATATCACCATCATAAATACTTGCAGTGTCACTAACATGGCAGATAAAAAATCTAAAAAAATTGTTCGTCAAATAAAAAGAAACAACCCTAATACCATTTTGATTGTTGCAGGGTGTAGTAGTGAAAATCAAAAAGAATATTATAAAACCTTAGATATTGATATTCTGCTTGGTAATAAAGATAAAAGTAAAATCGTCTTATTAATTCAAGAGTTTTTAAAATCTAAAAACAAAATTATTGATTTTTATCACACTAGAAATTTACCATTTGAAGATATGACGATTAATCGCTTCAAATCTCATACAAGAGCATTTTTAAAAATTCAAGATGGTTGT
>JAAWDB010000101.1 GCA_022793555.1 Bacilli bacterium | reverse complement strand
TCAACACCAGTTGAGGTTACGGGTATTAGTGATAATCCGAGTGCTGGTGATAAATTTATGGCTTTTGAGACTGAGAGTGAAGCAAAGAAAATTGCGGAAAAACGTGAAAGTGCTAAGAAAATGAGTGGCGGAAAGAAAGAAGTCGTTTCGCTTGATGATTTATTTGCAAAAATTAATGCTGGTCAAAAAGAAATTAATGTTGTTTTAAAAGCTGATGTTCGTGGTAGTGAAGAGGCTGTTAAAAATGCTTTAGAAAAAATTGAAGTGGAAGGCGTTCGGGTTAAAGTCATTCGTAGTGGCATTGGAACAATTACGGAAAGTGATGTTGTTTTAGCAAATGCTTCTAATGCGATTGTGATTGGTTTTAATGTAAGTCCTTCAGCGATTACGAAAGAAGTCGCTAAAGAATATGGCGTTGATATTCGTCTTTATACCATTATTTATAAAGCGGTTGAAGAGATGGAATTAGCGATGAAAGGTATGCTTGATCCAGAATATGAAGAAAAGGTTTTAGGAACTGCGGAAATTCGCAAAATCTTTACTTTTAGTAAAGTTGGAAAAATTGCGGGATGTTATGTTACCGATGGAATTATGAAAAATGGAGCTAGTGTACGTGTCATTCGTGATGGTATTATTATTCATGATGGAAAAATTGCTAGTGTTCAACGAGAAAAAGATACAGTAAAAGAAGTGAAAAAAGGTTTTGAATGTGGAGTCACTTTAGAAAGTTATAGCGATATCAAAGAAAGAGATACACTAGAAGCTTATGAAATGGTTGAGGTGAAACGTGTTTGAATCAAATCAAGATAAAAAAAATTGAATCAGAATTAAATAAAACGATTTCCGATATTTTATTTCAAGAATCTACGGATGAACTAATGAAAAGTATTACGATTACAGGAAGTGAAGTTTCTGCAGATTTATCTTTTGCGAAAGTTTATTTTACTAGTTTACGTGATATGGATCATAAAGTAGCTGAAAAAGAAATGAATGAAGCGAGCGATTTTATTCGTAAGTTTGTTGCCCAAAAGATGGATTTGAGACAAACACCTAAAATAAGGTTTGTTTATGATGAGTCGATTGAGTACGGTAGTAAAATTGAGAAAATTTTATCAGAAATTCATGAAAATGAGAAGGAGTAATTCTTCTTTTTTCTTTTGGGTGTTTGTGGACGGGTAAGAAAAATTGTGGGCCAAAATATTTGTTTCGCAAAAATGTGATAATTATATTAAAATTATTTGCAAAAGTGTGATAAAATATCGTATATTTCCTTCAAAAATGTGATATGATTTTACTAAAGGAGAAGATATTATGCAAAGATTTATAACAGAGAAACTAATTAATTGGAAAAATAGTAAAGATAGAAAACCTTTGATTTTAAAAGGTGCAAGACAAGTTGGTAAGACATTTATTTTAAAAGAATTTGGTGCAAATAATTATGAAAATGTAGCTTATTTCAACTTTGATCATGATGATGGACTAGCTGAATTATTTTTAAATACAAAAGATCCTAAAAGAATTATCGAACAATTATCTTTAGCAAATGGTAAAAAAATAAATCCTATTACGACATTAATTATTTTTGATGAAATACAAGAATGCTCTAACGCATTAAACTCATTAAAGTATTTTTGTGAAGAAGCAAGTGAATATCATGTTGCTTGTGCAGGTTCACTTTTAGGAATAAAGCTTTCTAAAACATCTTTTCCAGTAGGTAAAGTAGAATTTTTAAATTTGTATCCAATGACTTTTAGCGAATTTTTAATTGCTGATAATTTAGAAAATTTAGTGGAAGTCATGAAACAAGCTAGAGAAATAAGAGAAATACCAAAATTATTTGAATCTCAGCTTATTGAAAAATTAAAAATTTATTATATTATTGGCGGCATGCCTGAAGTAATATATAGTTGGGTAAATGATAAGGATATAGAAAAAGTTAATAAAATACAAAAAAATATTTTAGATTCTTATGAAAATGATTTTTCAAAGCATACCGATGCAAGTGAAGCTAATAAAATATCTTTAATATGGAATAGAATACCATCACAGTTAGCAAGAGAAAATAAAAAGTTTGTATATCAAGTCGTAAAAGAAGGAGCTCGTGCTAGAGAATACGAAGGAGCGTTAAATTGGTTAAATGATGCTAATTTAATTTCTAAATGTTATTTAGTAAATAAGTGTGCTTTTCCACTTAAAGCATATCATGATTTAGCTGCTTATAAAATTTATATGAATGATGTTGGGCTTTTAAGAAGAATGTCTAATTTAGATAGTAAAATTATTTTAGAAGGGAATAGGCTTTTCGAAGAATTTAAGGGGGCATTTACTGAAAATTATGTTGCTAATGTATTAAACTATTTATTAAATGAATCACCTAATTATTATACTTTTGATAGAAACGAAATTGATTTTGTAATACAAAGAAATAACAAAATAATTCCTATAGAAGTAAAGTCAGATAAGAATACTAATCATAATAGTTTAACAAAATATAATGTTAAAAATGATAGTGAAGTATCATTTAGATTCTCATTAAATAATCTAAGTAGGGATGGTAAAATAGTTAATATTCCACTTTACTTTATAGAATATATTAATGAATTAAATTTAGATTAAAATATAGTAGTTAGTAATTATGAAGGTTGTGAAAAGTATGAAAAATATGATTATAGAAAATTTAATATTAAAACTAGTAATAAAAAATTAAAAGTTTTAGTTTTAGAAATTAAAAATGTATGATTGAAGAATTCTAAGTGATTTTAAGGGAAAATTAACAAAATTATCTCAAGTAACTTTTGGAGGTGAAGAATATGCATGGTATTTTAGTTATTGATAAACCGACTGGTTATACGAGTCGTGATGTTGTTAATGTAGTTTCAAAAAAGCTGCATACGAAAAAGGTAGGGCATACAGGAACATTAGATCCACTCGCAACAGGAGTTTTGGTTTTATGTATTGGTGATTATACGAAAATGGTTTCTTTGTTAACCAATCATGATAAAGAGTATATTGCCACGATAACGTTTGGAGTGGAAACTGATACTTTGGATATTACAGGAGATATTTTGAAAGAAACGGACGTTATTCCGACCAAAGATGTGTTAGAACAAGCACTGCAACACTTTGTCGGTGTTCAAATGCAAGAAGTTCCTATTTATTCAGCAAAAAAGGTTAATGGCAAAAAGTTATACGAATATGCCAGAAAAAATGAAGACGTGGAATTACCTATAGAGCAAATTGAAATTAAGGCATTAGAACTTCTTTCTTTTGAGGGAAGAAATGCGGTTATTCGGGCAGTGGTGTCAAAAGGAACTTATATTCGAAGTTTAATTCGGGATATTAGTCATTATTTGCATACCTATGGTGTGATGAGTGGTTTAAAAAGAACCCGATTGGGAGAATTTGATATTACTGAATCGAAAAAACTCTCTGATGTTACTGACGACATGAATCTTCTAGATTTTACAAGGTGTTTGCGTTATGATACAAAGGAAATCGAAGAGTCTGATTGGTCAGTAATAGAGCACCGAAATGAATTAAACCTTGATTCCAAAGAAGAATTTGTTTTACTTACCTATCATAAAAAAAGGGTTGCTCTTTATGTAAAAAATAAAGATCGTTATAAACCTTTTCTTTTGTTTGACAAATCGATTTAAACTTTATAGAATAAGTATTTATTCGAGAGGTGATAATATGTCAAATGCAACGCTTTCTTTGTTTTATGGAATTGGAAGTAAAGCGAAGACTCGGGAATATTTACTTTCTAGTGAACGTTGTTTTGAACCTTTGCAAAAGCAAAATTTGTTATCATTTCCTTTAATTACATCGATTACAGTTCGAGCAACATTAAAGGATCAGCAACGGAAAAGTAAGTTGTTTTCGATTTATGTCGGAAAGGAATTACGCCTTGATGCTTATAATGATTATTATATTGAAAAGTATGGTTTAGATGCTGATGAGTTAATGCGATTTCGCTTAGAAGGATATGAGCGTGTTTGTTTACTTAATTATAAAAAATATGATGTGGTAATGGTCGGTCTTCATGAGGAGGATAAGGTGGTTCCCGATTATTTTGCTCTAAAACGCGATTTAGCAAAATTAAAACAATTGCAAATGATTTCTTGAAACTAGAATTTTCTAGTTTTTTCTTTTATAATAATAAAAAGGTTTGGGTGTTGTTATGAAAAAAGTTTTAACAAATAAAAAAGTTCTTTTTTCTTTCTTGGTGTTAGTTGTGATACTTCTAATTATTGGCGGATATTTTTTTTATGAAAATGCTTTGAGGCGGCAACGACTTTTAAAAATGGAAGAAATAAAAAGTCATTATGGTAATTTTGTTTTAGTGAAAGAGGATACTTTATTGCAGCAAAAAAACGGAGAGCAATATGAAGTTGTTGGTTCCGTGCACAAAGGCAGTGTTCTTGCTTTAAAAACTACAGAAATTCTAGAAGAAACCGATACTTTTTTTCCCGTTTTAGGAACGGATTATTATGTCTTCTATGAATATTTGGAACCAACGAATGATCAAAATATTTTGAAACCAAAGGATTATTATTTGGCTTTGGATAAAAAGTTTGTGATGGAAAAGCCCAATTTATATCAAGATGATCTTTTAAGAATTACTTTAGATTCTTCACAATCTTTTGATATTTTATATGGAACGGAAGAGTATTATCGAGTATTCTTTGGGAATGATTATTTTGATGTTAAAAAAAATGAAGGAACTTTGGTTGATGGTGAAAAAAATTTAGAAGAAGCTTCCTTTATACCGATTGTACAATTTATGAAGTATGAAGAAAATTGTCAAGCAAATACTTGTATTTCGAAGAAAAAAGTAGAGGAAGTTGTGCGTCTTTGGCAAGAAAATCAAAAATATAGTATTACGGAGAGTGAGTATCTTTCATGGTTACGTGGTGATTTACGTTTGAAACCAGGGGCAATGTTAATTACGAAGTCTTGCGAAAGTGATGTTTTACAAGCTAGTTTACAAGATTTTCATTTTGATATTGTAAACCCAACAGCGTTAACTTTTGTAAATAATGATACGACGACGAAGAAAGATACCAAAAAAGAAAGTGTTAATCGTTATGTGATTCATCAAAATTTAACGAATGAAAATAATCAGAAGATTATGAGTGGTCAAACTATAGAAAAGCCAAAACCAGTAGTTACTACAAGTGGTAAAGGTCTTCCTAGTATGGATGCGAAAGCAACAAGTATTGCGGTATTGAATTATCATTTTTTCTATGATGCAAGTATTGGAGAAGTGTGTCGTGAGGGCAATTGTTTAGAAATTCAAAAATTTAGGGAACAGTTAGATTATTTGAAAGAGAATCATTATAAAACTTTAACGATGGAAGAATATCGAGCTTGGATGTATGGAGAAATAGAACTTCCTGCGCGAAGTGTATTGTTAACGATTGATGATGGGGCTATGGGAACAGGAAAACATAATGGTAATAAGTTAATTCCTATTTTAGAAGAGTATCAAATGCATGCTACACTATTTTTAATTACTGGCTGGTGGGATATTAATAATTATCGTTCTCCTTATTTAGATATTGAGAGTCATACGTATGATATGCATACAGAAGGTTTGTGTAAAAATCAAACGCGAGGAGCTAAAATGTTATGTTCAACGAAAGAACAAGTATTGGATGATTTACGCAAATCTTTAGCGGTGACAGGATCGAATAAAGCTTTTTGTTTTCCTTTTTATGCTTATAATGATATGGCGATTGCGAGTTTAAAGGAAGTTGGATTTCAACTTGGTTTCGTCGGTGGTTATGCAAAATCGAATCGTAATCAAGATAAATATAAAATTACGAGATATCCAATTCATAGTAATACGACGTTAGATCAGTTTAAGAATATGATTCACTGAATTAAGAGGGTATAAAAAAATTCATAAAAATACTATTAAAGTTTTGTTATAATAGTAATATTTTAGAAAGTGATGTGAATTTTATGCTAAAAATCGATTTTGGTGATTGTCCTGTTGAGAAGACTTATTTTGGAGGTACAGTAAATTTCTCTGATAAACAAATACGTTTTTTATTTCATTATCCAGAGTGCTTGGTAGATGAAAAGTATATAGCGAATAATCAATATGCTAAAGATATATATGGTTTATTTGGTAAATTCAGAGATTTAGAAGAGTGTCCTTCGTTAGAAGAAGCTTATTTTCTTCTGTTTTCTCATATTTTAATTTCTCGAAGTGAAGTTCCTTATTTTTATTTGGAATTTGTTGATAGCAAGAAAGAAGTTTTGGAAGAAGTTTGTATTCGAGATGGTAAATTCGAAAAGATAACTGCTATGACAGAATTCGGAAAGATTAGTAT